>JBAPZS010000199.1:0-7600 GCA_049285355.1 Candidatus Cybelea sp.
CCGCGCTTGCTGCATCGCCGCTCGCCAACCTCCGCGCAATCGTCGAGACGCTCGCGCTGCCGCCATCGGTGCAGCCGGCAAATGCGCTGCGCCTTTCGCGCAGCGTCGCTCAAAGCTACTCGCCTCAATCCGACATCGCCCCACGCTTGATCGCGGCGCTCAAGCCCGCCGCGGCGCCAACGCTCTATCAGGCTTGGCAAGGTATTGCTACGCCGGCAACCGGCATTGAAATACTCGCGCCCCGCGTGAAAGCCGCACTTTTTGCGGCCAACTACGCGGGGCCCGCCAGCGTGACGCGCGGCGCACCGCCTTCCTTCACCGCGCCAAGCATATCGACGGCCTGGCAACCGTCCATGATCCCAACCTGGAGTGCCGACGACGCCGGCGCCGTCAACACGCCGCCGCCCGCGGTGGCGCTCGACGCAACGTACGAGCAGATCGAAATAGGGACGTGGGTCGCTATCGACCGACCCGCAATAGATGCCAACGGCGTCGTCGCGGCGGTGCGAACGCGCACGTACCATCTGGTGACTGCGGCCAACACGACGACGATGGACACGACGACGGGCTTCACCGCGAAGGTGACGTTGCTGACGCTGGAACCGCAGTGGCTGTCCGATATGTCGACGGCCCAGGCCCCGCCAAACCTGCAAACGTACATCGCCGATCCACATGCCCTGCGTGGGACCGTCGTATACGCCCAGACGGAGCCGCTCGATGTTACCGACGAACCAATCGACACCGACGTTGAGGGATCGTCCATCGATCTCGACGTGGTCTACGACGGCCTCGAACCAGGGCGATGGGTCATCGTCTCCGGGACGCGGACCGACATTCCCAACACCAGCGGTGTCGTCGCCAACGAACGCGTGATGATCGCCGCGGTGGCACAGGGCTCGCAGACGCCGTATTCGATTCCGTTTCCGCTCGCGAGCCCTCCGTTTGCAAGCGTTGCGTATACGTCCGGGGCCGACGCGTACGGCGATCGGCTCGTCGTCGGCGTGCTTACGGATCCGCTCCTTCTCAAGAGCCTTGCGGCGCCGGCGGTCCCCAACCAGCAGTTCGCCGATCAGGTCGAACTTGCGACCGGCACCTATGCGGACGCATACGTGCCTACTCCGGATGAATTGAAAGGAAAGTTCCCGGCGTTCGCGGGCCTCCTCGTCAGCCCGGAGACGAACATAGCGTATCCGGGCGGCACGATCCCGGACGTGGATGTCAATAAGGGGATCTTCGCGTGGCGAATCTCGGCGGACAAGGTCCACACGATTCTAACGCTCGCGAACAGCCTGGCTTATACGTACGACCGGAGCACGATCACGATCTACGGAAACGTCGCCGACGCGACCAACGGTCAATCGGTCGGCGAAATAATGGGAAACGGTGACGCTACGAAGTCCTTCCCGGCCTTCACCCTTGGGCAGTCGCCGTTAACGTACGTTTCAGCCAACACACCGGCCGGCATCTCGAGCACTCTGACCGTTCAAGTGAATGACCTGCAGTGGCAGGAGATCGATGATTTCCTCGAGGCCGCGCCGTCGGAGCGGTGCTACATCGAACGCCAGGACGACGCGCAGGCCACGATCGTCACGTTCGGAAACGGAAGCTTCGGCGCGCGCCTGCCGACGGGAACGGCGAACGTCAAGGCGTTGTATCGCTACGGCATGGGTTCCGGCGGCAACGTGGACGCCGGGCAGATCAGTCAGCTCGTCACCCACCCGCTCGGGGCGCAGGGCGTCGTCAATCCGCTTCCGGCAACGGGAGGTGCCGATCCCGATACCGTGGATCGCGCCCGAGTCAACGTTCCGATCTCGGTGATGGCGCTCGATCGGCTCGTTTCGGTGCAAGACTATGCGGACTTTAGTCTCGCGTACGCGGGCATCGGCAAGGCGAGTGCGGTGCGGCTCTCCGATGGACGGCAGCAAATCGTGCTCGTGACGATCGCCGGCGCCGAAGACATCCCGATCGATACGAGCTCGGATCTCTTCGCGAACCTCCTGCTCTCGCTGCAGACGTTCGGCGATCCGCACCTGCCGGTCAAGCTCGTGGTGCGCCGCGCCCGACTGATCGTCATGAGCGCGACCGTCGGCCTTGCGCCCGACTACATCTGGGAGGACGTGGTACCGAACGTTCGCGCGGCGCTGCTCGCGCTGTTCGCCTTCGACGCCCGAGACCTCGGCCAGACGGCGTTTCTGAGCGAAGCGGTTCGCGCCGCGCAGGACGTCGGCGGCGTTGCCTTCGTAAACGTTACCACCTTCGACGGCGTACCGGAGAACGTAACCGCAGCCCAGCTGGCGTCGCTGGCCAAAACGCTGACCTTGCGTCAGTACGTTCGCGCAGAGCAGGCACAAATCAACGCCCCAGCCGAGCTCGTCTTCATGACGCCGGACATTCCCGACACACTTATCCTGACGCAGGCCGGCCAATGAGCTCGACAGCGACAACGACGAACGACCCAGACGTTCTCTACAACCTGATTCCGGTTGTCTATCGTCTGCGCGACGCGGATCAAGGATACCCGTTGCGCGCACTCCTGCGCGTGATCGGCGAACAGGTACACGTCGTCGAGCGTGACATCTCCGGGCTCTACGAAAACTGGTTCATCGAGACGTGCCAGGATTGGGTCGTTCCGTATATCGGCGCGCTCGTCGGTTATACGCCATTGAGCACGGGTCCGCAGAGTGCGACCGCGCGCGGCTTGGCACGCGAGCGCATCGTGATTCCGCGCAGACAGGTAGCGAACACCATTCGTTTCCGCCGGCGAAAGGGTACGCTCGCGCTCCTCGAGGATCTCGCCCTGGCGGTCTCAGGGTGGCCCGCGCGCGCGGTAGAGTTCTACCGTCTGCTGGCAGTAACGCAAAACATCGACTATCTCCACATGGATCGCGGGCGGACCGCAGACCTGCGTGACGGAGACGCGCTGGCCGCTATCGGCACCGCCTTTGCTGAGATCGCGCGCAACGTCGACGTGCGCCGCATGGACTCGTCCCACACGCCGGGAACGTCGAACATTCCGGAGGTTGGACTCTTCGTGTGGCGACTGAATGCCTATACGGTCACATCCGCACCGGCATACAACTATGAGGAAGAGTCACCGAACTGCTACCTCTTTGGGCAGCTCGGCAACGACCTGCAGCTCTTCGTGAACCCCGAAGCGGCGGGCGCCGATCCGGCGCTGCCGCTGCCCATCAGTCGCCTGGCACTCGAATCGCACGAAGCCGATGAGAGTTCGGGCGCCACGACGTCGGGCGTGCCGTTCTACTACGGCGACGGCAACAGCATTATGATTTGGACCGGAAATCCGCCCGAGCCCGTTGCGGCCGAGCAGATCGTTCCGACCGACCTCACCGACTGGTTGTACCGCCCGCTTCCCGGGCAGGTCGCGCTGGATCCGGTGCTCGGACGCATCGTCTTTCCCGTAAGCCAAGCTCGCCGAGTCCCGGTCTGGGTGAGCTATGCATACGGTTTTAGCGCCGGCCTCGGCGGCGGCGAGTACGATCGCGTGCTTTCACAACCGCCCGGTGCCGTCGTGTACGAAGTCGGCCAGAACGCTTCGCTGACGCACATTAACGATGCACTCGCGCGCTGGAAAGAAGATGCTCCCGCTAATGCCGTGATCGAGATCGTCGACAGCGGCGTGTACGCCGAACCGATAAGCATCCAGTTGGCCAAAGGACAGACGCTGCAGCTGCGCGCTGCCAACCGCTGCCGTCCCGTGATACGCCTCCTCGATTGGCAGAGCTCTGCCGGCGACGATTTGAGCGTCTCCGGCGATGGGCCGAGTTGGTTCGTGCTCGACGGTATCGTCGTGACGGGCCGTGGGTTGCAAGTCGGAGGGACCGTCTCAGGCGTGACGATCCGCCATTCGACGCTAGTGCCGGGGTGGGGTCTCGCGTGTAACTGCGAGCCAACGCGGCCCGCCGAACCGAGTTTGGACATCGTCGACTCGCCGCTCTGCATCACGATCGAGCACAGTATCGTCGGAGCGATTCAAGTGGATCGCGACGAAGTTCGTAACGATCCGTTGCGGCTGCGTATCAGCGACAGCATCGTGGACGCGACAAGCCCGAGCCGCGTTGCGCTCGGCGCATCGGGGAAGCTCTGCGCCGACGTAGTTCTGACGCTGCTGCGCACGACGGTTTTTGGTCAGACTCAGGCGAGGGCCATCGAGCTCGCCGAAGACTCGATCCTCTTAGGCAACGTCCACGTTTGCCGTCGTCAAACCGGGTGTGTGCGATTCTGTTACGTGACGCCCGAATCTCAAACCCCGCCTCGGTATGAGTGTCAGCCTGACCTGGTCGAAAATGCGGTCGCGGACCTTTTCACGGCCGGAGAAATCACTGCGTCGCAACGCGACGCGATGGTCCGCTCCGAACGCCTGCGGGTCGAGCCGGAGTTCGACAGCGTCCGCTATGGGACGCCGACCTACTGCAGGCTGGCCGCCGCTTGTGCCGTGGAGATCGTGACCGGAGCCGACGACGAATCGGAGATGGGCGTCTTCCACGATCTCTACCAGCCGCAGCGTGTGGCGAACCTTCGACAGAACCTCGATGAATATACCCCGGCGGGAACCGATGCCGGCATCATCTACGCGAGCTGAGGAGACAATGCAGTGAAGGCCGATCTGACGCAAAATACCTTCGACCCTTTCAAGCACTTCAGCATGGTCTTGATGCAGCAGGGACGCGTGCAGCTCGACGCCGATTGGAACGACCAGGCGGCGATCCTATTGCGGCTCGTGAGGCGGCTTGCTGCGGACATTATCGGTCCCGACGGCACGTCCGACAACGGTTTCGAGATTTCGAAACTGTCGACGACGGCGAGCGGCGTCGTCTCCAACGATTTCCTCATCGGCGCGGGCGGTTACTACGTTGATGGAATCCTGTGCGAGCTAGACTCGACGTCGGTCCCAATCGTTGCGAAGGACGTGACCGCCGATAAGGTGACCGTCGACCTGTGGACGGTTGACGAGGCCGCCTATCAGACGGGACAGTACGTAAGCGTGACGTTTGGGAGCAACTCGGTCACCGCGAAGATCGTTGCGTCGGACTATGCGAGCATGACGCTAACCCTGGATGCACTGCCCGGCGGAGTGAACAATAACGATTCGGGTGCGCTTGCGCGCCTGACCACGTTTATGTCGCAGCCCGACTACTCGCCAAGTTCGCAGTTGGCCGCCGGCTCGTATCAGGTCTACCTCGACGTTTGGGAGCGTCTCATCACGTGCCTCGAGGACGATTCGATTCGCGAGGTCGCTCTGAACGGTCCGGATACCGCCGCGCGCGCGCGCGTCGTCTGGCAAGTCAAGTGCTGCACGCCGGCCGGGTCACCCGAAGGGTCCTGCATGACGCCGCAGGCGCTCGCGAACCAGTTGCAACCGTGGAATCGGGGATTCTTAAAGGCGCGGGTTCAGCCGACGCGGGCGTCGACGGATCCTTGCATTGTTTCGCCCACGTCTGCGTATTACGGTCCCGAAAACCAACTCTATCGCGTCGAGGTCAATACGGGCAGCAACGACCCCAGCGGTCGACCGCCTACGTTCAAGTGGTCCCGCGAGAACGGCGCGGTCATTTTCCCGATCCTTAAACTGGCGACGGGCAGTGGACAGACCACCGTGACCCTCGGAAACCTCGGGCGAGACGATCGGTTTGGCCTGGTCGAAGGCGACTACGTCGAAGTCCAGGACGACGACTCGGTGCTAAACAACGCACCGGGGATGTTGTTGCAAGTCCAGTCGATCGACAGCTCGAGCCTGATGGTCGTCCTGTCCGGCACGACCGGCGGTACCGTCGGGACGAATCTGCAGCGTCATCCGCTGCTGCGGCGGTGGGATCAGAAGGCCGGAGACCCTTCAGAGGGCGGACTGCAACTCGCGGCGGACAACGCCGTTCCCATTCCGTCGCTCGGTAAGACGTTCGGCGCGACGCAAACGTGGCTGAATCTGGAGGACGGCGTGCAGATCGCCTTCGTCGGCATTGACGCGCAGACGGTGTTTCGCACCGGAGACTATTGGTGGATACCGGCGCGCGTGGCCACCGGTAACGTAATTTGGCCGACTGAAACGGCAACGGATGCGCAAGGGAATGTCGTCGTCGGACCGGTTGCGAAGGCGCCCGATGGTGTGACGCACCATTACGCGCCGCTCGCCGTCGTTGCGATTCCCGAACCTGGAGCAGTGTTCTCGCTGACGCCGTGCTGGGCCACCTTTACCCCGCTCGCACACACGTGACTCTAGGCCGCGCCTTCGCCGTGGGGAAGATGTGCGATCGCGTGCTGGTGGGCAACCGAGATTTTCACCTTATCACCCAGAATTGCCAACGCGATCTTTGCGAGCCACCCAAGACCCGGAATGACTAGGGCGACCGTGCCGGCGGTCAGTGTAACGTCGGCGATTCCCGTCACCGCGAATCCAACCGCGGTTGCGGTCTTCCAGTGGGGATCCGTAGCGTTGTTGACGGCTTTGCCCGTTTTGTCGTAGGCCGTCCAGTTGTCGATTCGCCCATCAACCTTGCCGCCGATCTTCGCTAGCAGCGGCATCGAGAACGACTCGTTTTTCATGGGGTTAATGGTAACGCTCCCCACCTGAGCGCCGAAGACGCGGGCGTTAATGAGCAGCGCGAAACTGTGCGGCAAGTCCTTCGTCGTGTCCGAGGTAAGCCAGAAGCCTAGTGAAGAGACATCTAAGCCGTGCACTTTGACTGCCGGCTCATCGTGCCAAACCTGCAATTCCATGGTAATCCTCCTAAAGGGTAAGCGCGGTGTTTCTTAAAACCGCGGGCGCGAGTGGAGATCGGAGACGGGTTTGGGCGCTCCGGGGAACGAGAGTGAGGCGGACGGAGCACCCGTTAGGGCGACAACGTCGACGATGTCTTTCGCGACTTTTCCCGCAGATTCGACTTGAGCCGCATTGTGAAATGGATAGGCGCCCGATGGAGTATTCATTCCGTCGCTCACGAGCGCGGGGTAGTCGGCACACGGTGCGGCATTCGCGTCCCAGGCGCAACGAAAGCTTTGTGCATAGCGCTGGACGACGTCGAGCGTGGTGCGAAGCCGCACCCAGCGGTGGTTCTCCCATGTCGTCTTGAAGGGCACGGGCCGCGCCGGGATTTCGAAATGATCGACCAGGAGCTGCCCGGCGAGATCGCCGCGCTGCAAGAGTGTTTCGATGACCGTCGGCGGCATCGTTAAGTTCAAACCGCCTTCTTCGGCGCTGAGCCTAACGTGAGCGATGCGATCGCGGAAACCGGGCGCCTCCGACTGCATCGTGTCTTGCCAGTTCTGCATCGCGTTGACGATCGCGCCATAAAATCCGGCCGTGTTCGACGGTATGCTGCCCGGGCTGAAGCGAGTCCAAATCGTGCCGATTCCGGCCTCGTTGTCGGGCGGGATGTAAGCACCGTTTGCCGGATCCGATGCGTCGATGCCCGGCGGAAACTCTTCGAGCGTGATCGCCAGCGTTGGCCAGCGAGGAATCGGCGAGTCGAAGAAACCGATCGGAAAATTACTCGACAAGCCGCCATCGGAGAACCAAACGGGTTCGATCTGCGGGTGCAGCGGGTCTTGCTCGTTATGCGGTAGCGAATAGTCGACGGCATAGAGG
>JBAPZS010000200.1:0-8637 GCA_049285355.1 Candidatus Cybelea sp.
GGCGCTCGTGATTGCAGCGTTGGTGCTGTTCTTCATGTCGGTCGCCGAGCGCTACGTTGCACCGGTCGTGTCGACGTATTTGCGTCGCGCGCGGACCGCGTGCAATGCTATTAAACGATTGCCCGCAGACTTTGTGCAGCCGCCTCTGCGGCTCGCGGTTTGTGCCGGCATTTGCCGCTTTAAGCGGCCGCCTCCAATTTTCGGTTAAAGCAAACCGCACACGGCTGCTGCGCCGGTGTGCGGTTTTTCCTAGCTCCAACCGTCTTGAGAGGTAAGTTTTGGATGAAACGCACGGCTGTTCGTGCGATCCTGCCTATCGCCGCATTCATCTTAATGATGCATTCGGTCGCTCAGGCGCACGTCGTTTGCGGAGACCGCGTGTTTCCCACCACCCTGACTATGGACGATCCTGGCGTGAGCGACGAGTTTTCACTGCCGACCATCGTGCTCACACCGACGCCATTGGGTGAAAGCAATAGTTTTGGCTACGAATGGGACAAGACCATCACCGAAGATCTCGGCTTCGCCGTCAATGGTGACTATGCCACTCAGCACGGCGCAACCCAGAACTTGAACGGATGGGACAACATCACGGTGACGCTCAAGGATCAGCATCCCTGCATCAAGCGCCACCCGCATCAGGAATTGGCCTGGTCGGTAGGCGTAATCCGCCTAATACCGGGAACCGGTTCGGCGCAACTGCGGGACGCGGGGGTAATCGCGAGTGTCGGTAGCACCGCGCCGACGTTCTACTTCGGCAAAGGTATGGGCGATGTGCGGGCCCCCTATCTACGCCCGTTGGCGGTCACCGGCGAAGTGGGCCGCGAGTTTTCCGATAACCCGAGCGCGAGCCCGAGTGCGTGGAACTACGCGATGTCGTTGCAATATTCGATTCCGTACCTGCAGCAGAACGTTAAGGCGATGCACGTGTCGCAGTTCGTGTCGCGTATGACGCCGCTCGTCGAGTTTGCACTGAGCAGCCCGGACA
Organism: Candidatus Cybelea sp.; assembly: GCA_049285355.1. GTDB lineage: Bacteria > Vulcanimicrobiota > Vulcanimicrobiia > Vulcanimicrobiales > Vulcanimicrobiaceae > Cybelea. Next base: position 989 of record JBAPZS010000200.1, read on the forward strand.
TCGGCTCACCAACCGGGACGATCGCGCCCGGCATACTCTACGACGCTAATACTTGGCAGCTTGGCGCCGAGGCGCTCCTCCCGGCCACCGGGGCTACGCGGCAAGTGCAAGGCACCGGCTTCATCATTCAGTTTCACATGTTTCTCGACGCGTTCTATAAAAGCTGGTTTGGCAAACCTATGATTAACAAGAATCTTTGGGAATAATGACTGCTCGTCTAATCGCGGCAGCCTTCGTGCTAGCCGAACTGTTTATCGCGCCCGCGGCGGTTCGGGCGCACGCGTTCCTCGACCATGCCGATCCGGCCGTGGGCAGCACGGTACCGGCCCCGCCTTCGGTAATACACTTGTGGTTCACACAAGAGCTCGAGCCGGCTTTTAGCTGGGTAACGGTTAGCGATCCATCGGGAGCCTCCGTGAATGACGGGCCCGCCACGATCGACCCCAGCAATAAATCCGAGTTCGACGTCAAGCTCAAGCCGTTGTCGGCCGGGACGTATACCGTAAAATGGCATGCGCTGTCGGTCGATACGCACACGACCGAGGGCGATTTTACCTTTCAAGTCAAGAAGGGCTGAGCAATCGATCCGCTCTTAATGGCGACGCGCCTACTCCATTATGCGGCGACCGTGTCGCTCGTAGGCACGTTCGTATTCTGGTGTTTGATCGCATGGCCGGCTCAAGCGCGGCTGGATCGACGGCTCTTCGTGCTCGCTTGGGCGAGCCTGCTCGTCGCATTCGTGAGCGGCGGTGCTTGGCTTGTCATCGTCGCATCAAATATGAGCGGCATGCCGCTCAACGCGGTCTTAGGGGGTCCCGTCCTCGGCGTCGTGTTGACGCAAACGCGCTTCGGTGAAGACTGGGGACTGCGCGCTGCGCTCGTCGTCGTGTTAGCCGGCGCTCTCACGGTGCTGGGATTGACGCGGAAGCATGTGGCGGGCTGGATCGGATTGCTGGCTGCCGCAGCGTTCATCGCATCGTTGGCATGGGCCGGCCACGGAGCGGCCGCCGAAGACGTGCCGTTCGACGTCATCCATCTGCCCGCCGACATCTTGCATTTGCTCGCTGCAGGCGCCTGGCTCGGGGCGCTTCTTCCCCTGGTGCTATTGCTTGCTCAAACGCGGCGCGACAGCAGCCCTGAAGTGGTGACGGTCGCTCGAGCGGCGACGCAGCGCTTCTCGGTGCTCGGCCTCTCGTGCGTGGGAACGTTGCTCGTGACGGGTGTCGTGAATACGTGGTTCTTGTCCGGCAGCGTTCCGGCGTTGCTCGGGACGTTATACGGTCAACTTTTGCTGGTAAAAATAACACTGTTCGCAGCGATGATTGCCGTCGCGGGGGTCAACCAGCGCCGCCTCCTACCGTGCCTTGCGGACGGCGCGACCGAAAACGCCCTCAGAGTTCGTGCTTGTCGGCAACTAGGCCGCAACGCGTCGATCGAGGCAAGTCTCGGTGTCTTTGTACTTGCCGTCGTCGGCATCATCGGCGTGCTGCCCCCGGGGCTGCACACCGAGCCGCGCTGGCCGCTCCCGTTCCGGCTCGATTTCGGTGAGATTGCAGCGGGTAAGCAGACCGTGTTCGTCATCGCTGCGGTCGCGTTCGTCATTTGTCTCGCGGCAGCGGCTCTCACTGCCGAAAGAAGACGTTACCGCGAAATGGCCGCTGCCATCGCGTGCGTCGTGCTCTTCGGTAGCATTGGCTGGGTTGCGCTTCGGCCCGGGATCGTGCCCGCGTACCCGACGAGCTTCTACGCCTCCACGCAGCCGTACGCGGCACCATCCGTAACGCGTGGTGCGCCGCTTTACGCCGAGAACTGCACCATGTGCCACGGAGCCACCGGGCGCGGCGACGGCCTACTTGCCGGCAAACTCCCTATTCGTCCCGCCGATTTGACCGAGCCGCACCTGTTCGCGCACAAGGTCGGCGAAATTTTCTGGTGGGTGAGCTATGGGCGTGACAACGGGGTTATGCCGGGCTTCGCCGACAAGCTGACTCCCGACGAGCGGTGGGATCTGATCAACTTTCTGCTGGCACGCGCAGCCGGCGATCTTACGGACGACGTGGGCCCGCAAATCAGCACGACGGCCGCGCCGCCGCTTCCGGATTTCGCCTTCGAACGAAACGGCGCGCAGAACACTTTGAGCCAGACGCTCAAGAGCGGGCCGGTCCTGCTCGTCTTGTTCGGGGCGCACGCACCGCGCGCGCGACTCGAGCAGTTGACGGGCTTGGAACCGCGACTCACTGCCGCGAGCTTGCACGTCGTTGCCGTCGCGCTCGACCAATCGACGGCCAAGATCCCGTTGACCGTCGAAGTTTCGGACGACGTTCGGGCGACGCTTCGCCTGTTTCGATCCCGCACGGATGGCGGAGAGACGGAGCTGATGCTCGACCGAGGCTCCAACGTCCGCGCGCGCTGGACGACAAGCGGAGCCGGTGGCCTCGCCGATCCCGCCACCCTTCTTCGCGATGCCGTTCGCGTCGCCAGTATTCCGGTGGCGGCTGCGAACCACGCCGGCCACGCCCATTGAAAAACGTTCAGCGTCTTGTCACCACGAGATGATTACCTCGCCGTTGCCCGGTAGTCCGCCGCCGCGCGTTTGCTCGATGTTGGTTGCCGACTTCTCGACGAAAGAGGATCCGCCACCGCCGCCACCGCCGGCGCCGAAGCCGGTGGGGTCCCCACAACATCCGCCGCTTCCGCCGCCTCCACCACCGTAGTAGCCGCCACCCCCGCCACCGCCGGACGCGGCGCAGGTGGTACCCGCCGCGCCGCCGTCGAGAAGCGTGCCGCGAACGCCAACGGAGCCCGAGCAGCCCGGGCTGCCTCCAAGGGATGCCCCGCCGTTCGGTCCGCCGCGGCCGCCGAATCCGCCGGCGGCGTTAGACCCGCCCGCGCCTCCGCCGCCGGCGATGCACCCTCCATAGCCGCCGCTGCCGCCGATTTTCGTTCCGCCCTTGCCGGCCTTGCCGCCCGGACACGGCTCGGAGTAGCTGTCGTATAAAAGGCCGAGTCCGCCGGTACCGCCTCCGCCGCCGGCAACGACGATGCGCTCCGAAAGCGTGCCTTTGCCGAACCGCACGTCGGAACTCCCGCCCCCGCCATAGGCACCATCTGCGCCGCCATTAAAGCCGCCGTTGCCACCGTTGGCTTTACCACCGACGAAGACCGTCAATGATTGGCCCGGTCTAACGGAAATCGTGGCTTTTACGGTTGCGCCAAGACCACCCGGCGGACCGCCGCTTACCACTTCACCGGCACCGCGACCACCGTACGCCGTGATCGTCACGCGTGTGACGCCAGTTGGCACGGTGAATGTTTGGGCCACGCCGGTATACTTAAAAATTTGTGAGCCGTGCGGACCACCAGGCGACGACGAAAGAAGCGTGTTGCCGTTGCACGCGGCCAACGCTGCGATGCTTAGCCATGCCGTCAGGTCTCGGAAAAAAGAACACATGCGCGCTACCCTCCTCGAGCTTTGCTATCTTAACATGTTGCGCACCGGGACCCCGGTTCATAGGTTCGATTTGCCACCTGCACGGCGGCGTGCTCGATCTGCGCATCGGTTCCGTTGGCAAAACCTAAGAGAAACCCGCGGCAGTCGCGCCGCTTCACGCAGAGTTGCGAAAGCGAAACGAGCCGTTGTCCATCCGGCATTAACGCGAGGCGCGTATCTTCAAAGCTTCGATCGCCGATGAGCGCGACGTGAAGTCCCGTCTGCGCCGGTCCCAACCGAAAAGGCTTTCGAAGCCGCTGCCCCAAGGTCGCGACCAGGATCTCCCGCCGTCGTTCGTACGTTGCGTTCAACCGGCGAATGTGGCAAGCGAAGTGGCCGCGGTCGATGAAATCGGCAACGGTCGCCTGCAAGTGGATCGACACTCCGAGGCTTGAGCTTGCCCTCGCCATGCGAAAAGCGCTCGCGAGATGCAGCGGCGCGATGAGGTATCCAAGACGCACCGCCGGAGCCAGCGTCTTGCTAAAGCTGCCGATGTAAACAACTCGCTCGTCGCCATCGAGACTTTGAAGGGCAGGTAACGGCCGCGTTTTCGTCGTGAACTCGCTGTCGTAATCGTCTTCCAGTATGTAGGCATCGGCGCTCTTTGCCCACGACAGCAGCTCGAGGCGACGCGCCACCGGAAGCGTCCCGCCGAGCGGAAACTGGTGGGTCGGCGTTACAAACGCAAGTCGCGCCTTGCGCGGTAGCCGGGCAGGATCGATGCCCCTCGAATCGACCGGCACGGCGTGCACTTTCAAGCCGTACAGCTCGAAAGCCGCACGCGCGAGCGCGTAGCACGGATCCTCGATGACCACGCGATCTGCGGGCGAACACAAAACCACCGCTGCGAGGTGTAGTGCCGCCTGCGCGCCCTCAACGACGATGATCTGTTCGCGCTGCGCTGCAACGCCGCGGAACTGCCGCACGTGCGTTGCAACTGCTTCTTGCAACGATCGCAGACCCGCCGCGGCACTATAGCCAAGCTCTCGATCGTAGACGACCAGCGTCCTTCGCGCGCAACGCTTCCATGCCGCCGACGGAAACTTTGAGAGGTCCGGCATTCCAGGGCGCAGCGGCCCAGCTCCGGTCGCAGCGGCGAAGTATTCCGGCAGCGACGCCGTTTTCGGCATGCGCGCCGGCGGCCGGACGGCGTCAACCTTGCGAGTCGGTCGCGTGGCATTCACCGCCGCGACGAACGTGCCCGAGCCGCTGCGCGCCTCGAGGTAACCCTCGGCTACGAGCTGTTCGAACGCGAGCGTCACCGTATTGCGGCCCAGCCCCAACCGGTCGGCGAGCTGACGGCTGCCCAACAGTCGGGTACCGCCGCGGAGTATTCCCCGCTCGATCACATCGCGCAACCGCCGCGCAAGCTGGACCGCGAGATTCTCTCCCGAGCTGCGGTCCGGGAAAAGCGGCTCGAGGGAAAGCGGCTCCTTCATTTACCGTTGAAGTGGCACGTTACACGGAGCCACTCCTGCCGTAAAATCGCGACATGCTTCACACCTCGCTTCTTTTAGCCGCTGTCCTGACCGCGAGCGTCCCTCCGCCCCACGCTCTCGATTACCAGTTCGGTGCGTGGCGCGTGCACGTTTCGCGACTGGTCGATCCCGCAAGCCCACACGAACGTTGGGTGCAGTACGACGGTACGCACGTCGTGACGCCGCTGGTAGATGGCAAGGCCAACATCGGGGTCCTCGAGATCGCGGGGCCGGCGGGCAGCATCGAGGGCCTGCAACTCCGCACGTTCGATCCCTCGACCGGCCGCTGGAAACTGTGGTTCGCAAGCGGCACCGACGGTGAGGTGCAGGCTCCGTCCATTGGCCGAGTCGATAACGGCGAGGGCGTCTTTTTCGAGCGCACGCGCGTCGGCGGCCGGCCGGCACACATGCGTACCGTTTCGACGCGCCTCACCGAAACGACGTACCGCGACGTCATCTCGTACACGCTCGACGGCAACACGTGGCACCCTTCGTGGATTGCCTCCTATACGAAGATCCCGGGCGCCGAGCGTTCGGATCCCGCCGGTAGGACTTTACAAAGCGCCGGCGATTTCGATTTTCAGATTGGCGCTTGGCACGTCGAATTTCAGCGCCTCGCGCGGCGCTTAGCCGGTTCGCATGACTGGTTTACCTACAGCGGATCGCTTGTCGTCCAGCGGCTTTGGAACGGACGCGCAAACGTTGGAGAGCTCGACGTTCGTCACGGCACGGACCGAATCGAGACGATCCTCCTGCGCACCTACAATCGGCGCACGGGACAATGGAGCGACTATAGCGTCGATACGAGCGATGGATCCGTCCTTTTCCCTCCTGCGGTAGGGCGATTCAGCGCCGGTCGCGGCGAGCTCTACGATCGCGAAATGTATGCTGGGCGGAATATCGTCGTTCGTTATGTCTTCGACGACATCACGGCGCGGTCGTCGCGATTCGTCCAGTCGTTTTCCGCGGACGACGGCAAGACGTGGGAGCCGAATGCGATGGCGCTCTTTACGAAGATCGAATCGCCGTGAGTTCCGCAAGGTAGCGCTGTCGCGTGGGATCGTCGATAAACGACGCGACGAACGAGTTGCGGGCCAGCGTAACGAGGTCGTCGTCGGTCAGCGCGAGAGCGGCGGCGGCCTGTTGATAGTTATCGGCGATGTATGCACCGAAGTACCCCGGATCGTCGGAGTTACAACTGACGGCCAAACCGGCGTCAAGCATCTTTTTGAGCGGATGGGCGGCCAGCGACGGTACCATATGCAGCCGCGCGTTCGAGACCGGACAGACGGTGATCGGCACTCGGTCGCGTCGCAAGCGATCGACGAGCAAAGGATCCTCCATGCTCCGGATGCCGTGATCGATGCGACTGACCTTGAGCGCGTCCAGCACCTGCCAAACGTACTCGGGCGTCCCTTCTTGTCCCGCATGAGCAACCGTGAAAAAGCCTTGCGCGCGAGCGCGATCGAAGACGGCTTGAAACGTTGAGGACGGGTTGCCGACCTCGTCCGCATCGAGACCGACGGCAACGATGCGGTCTTGGAAAGCAAGCGCGCTTTCGAACGTTTGCATAGCCGACTGCGCATCGAGGTCGCGAAAACACATGATGAGGTGCGACGTGATGCCGAGATCGCGCTTCCCATCTACCAGCGCCGCCCACATTCCGTCGATCACGGCCCGAAAGGTCACGCCGCGATTCGTGTGCGTCTGCGCGTCGAAGAAAATCTCGGCGTGGCGCACTCCCTGCGACCTCGCCTTACGCAGATAGGCCGCGGTTAAATCGTAATAATCCTGCTCGGCACGCAGCAGCGCAATACCTTGATAATAGACCTTGAGAAACGATTGAAGGTCCGTAAAATTATACGCCGCCCTCAGCGCAGCGACATCCGGATAGTCCAGCTTGATTCGGTTACGCTCGGCGATGCCGAACATCAATTCCGGCTCGAAGGTCCCCTCGATATGGACGTGAAGCTCGGCCTTTGGCAACGTCATCGCATCGATCATAGAAACGTCTCATTCTCCGCAAGCGCGGGGGAAGGACCAATCGGAGCTGCGGTCTCTCGCAGTGGGAGCGCCGAGCGATCGTTGAGCACGCTCAAGATCTCCGCAAGAATCGAACAGGCGATTTGCGCGTTCGTCGTCGCGCCGAGATCGAGGCCGACCGGCCCGTGAATGCGCGCTAACCCCGCTTCGGTGTAACCCAGTGCGATAAGCGCTTCGCGCCGCGCCTGCTGCGTACGGCGATTGCCTAAGGCACCGATGTAACGAACCTTTGACGCGAGCGCGCAGCGCAACGCCGGCAGGTCAATTTTAACGTCGTGCGCGAGAACGACGACGGCATCGGCAGGGTCGAGCAGCCCGGGCAGCTCATCCTGAGGCCACCCGACGATCAGGGCATCGGCATGAGGCTGGCGCCGATGTGTGGCAAATGCCGGGCGCGGATCGACGATCGTAACGCGGAAGTCGCAGGCGCGCGCGGTGCGGGTCAGCGTCGACGCTAGCTCCGTCGCACCGATGACGACGAGCCGGTGCTTCGCCGGGACCTTTATGCTATGCGAGGCACACTCAAAGATTATTGACTCGTCACCGGCCGCAACGCGCTCGGCAATCGGAGCGAACTCGGGGTTCGGCCGCCAGATCGTGACCGTGAGCGACGCACCGCATGCGGAGCCGTCACGCAG
>JBAPZS010000201.1:0-3704 GCA_049285355.1 Candidatus Cybelea sp.
TCAAGGCCGCCTTGGGCTCCTGACCATCAAGGACTGTACCAAGGGAGCTTCTTCCAAAACTGTAGAGGAGAGCATAACCGCTGCTCGCGTGGCCTTGCGGTAACGCGCCCGGCGCGGCGATCGGCGGCTGCGATCCGCCGCACCCCGCGAGCATTATCGCAGCCATACAACTGCCCAACGCGTATCGAGCGCACTTCGAAAAGTTCACGCTGTTAACTACCAAGAGAACACGATTAGCCCGTTGCCTGTGGCTTTGTACCAGCCTTGCCAGAACTGCGCGCTCTTAGCGCGCGACTCGACGTAGGACGAACCGCCGCCACCACCACCGCCGCCACCTGCGTAATAGTAGTCGAACACGCCGCCGCCACCGCCGCCACCTCCGCCGTAGTAGCCTCCCGCGCCCCCGCCGCCCGCGGCGCCGACGTCAGTGTAGCCGCCTCCCGCTCCGCCAACGCCGCCGTCACCGAGAACGCCGTGGCTTCCCGGCTGGCCGTTCGGGTAGCTCTTGACGCCTTCACCGCCCTTGCCGCCGGCGCCGCCGTGGTGCTGTTTCCCGCCACCACCGCCCCCGCCACCGCGGAAGTACGAGTCGTAGTAGCCATAGCCGTGGCCGCCGACTAAGCCGCCACCGTTTCCGCCGCAGCCGTCGTCGTAGTAAGTGTCGCCTTTGAGCGGCTTGACGTATCCGCCTGTGCCTCCGCCGCCACCGGCCACGACGATGCGATCGTGGAGACCGCCGCGGCTCACGCGAACGTCCGAGGCACCACCGCCGCCATTGCTACCGCTGCCAGCGCCAGGCGCGCCGCCGTTGTAGCCACCGCCGCTCGTCAAGCCTTGGCCCCCGACGTAGATAGTGAGGCGCTCGCCCGGTGTGACGCTGATGACGGCATGCACGCGGCCGCCGCGTCCGGTGTGCGCGCAGCCGAGGTTTGTGTCGCCACCGCCGGCCGCACCGAGCGCAACAATCGTTAGCAACGTGACGTGCGCTGGGACTGTGAAGCTCTGCGCTGAGTCCGTGTAGTTGAAGGTCTGCGCGTGCGGTAACGCCGCGCCATCGGCACCGATCGGGGCAGACGTTGGCATTTGCGATCCGCCGCACCCTGCGAGCAATGCAACCGCAACGCCTCCACTGAGGGCGTAGCCGCCGAAGCTTGAAATCCTCACTTGCTTTGCTCCATGAATCGTGAACGCGCGAGCGAGTCGGGATAGTTCTGTCCAACCGCGGTCAGTCCCGTGTCGCCAAAGGAACTATCCCTCGACCAGCGCGAGCAAGCCATCCCAATGCCGTGGATGCGGAACGCGCCCCCGGATCGGATGCGTGAACACGCCACGAGCGAAAGCCCCGTCGCGGCGGCGAGTTCCTTGAGCGAAAACGCGTCGAGCTTCGGCAGCACTTCGCGCCGGAACCATGCGCCGTCGCGCGCCCGGTCGCCATGCTCGCGCTTCCACTCACGATTGCGGCGGTGGGCTTCGGATACCGCTGCCGCGCGCTTGCGATTCACCTCGGGGTCGCGGCGCGGATCGGTACCGACTGACGCCTGGCGTGCGAGAGCCTTGCGTGCTGCGACCACGACCTTGTTCGCGTGCGCCACGCGCATCGCGGGGATGCACGCATCGCAATGCCGGCGGCGGCGCTTGACCACGGGCTTCCCGCACGCGGCACACGCGATGGGAATGAGAGCGAGGGCCTCCGGACGCGGCGTGCTCCAAGTCTTCCTTTTATAAGGGGGTTTCTCGCGGACTTTGCGCGGAGTCTCACGGAGCGGAGACGACACCGGCGCGAGAATCGGCACCACCGTAACCGTGCGAGACCGCCTTTTCGTGCGTGGAATCTCAGGCGTCTCCGAGACTTCCGTGAGAATCCGCGAACCGTTCCGTGGTCTGCCCGTCTCACGCAGACTCGGCAGCGCAGCGCGGAACCGCTGTGCGAGGTGCGCGACAACCGGCCCTACCAACTGCCGCCACCGTGGAAGCGTGACCGCGAGGTCGTGCGTCAAGGGTGCGCGGACGCGGCACACGCCATTGGGACACTCCACAAAATCCCGCGAGGTCAGCACGCGCTCTTCAAGGAGGTCGAGCACGAAGGCATCGACCGCCGGCCGGATCGGTTCCATCGCATCGAGCGCAAACGAATCGCGGTTGCGCTGATCGGCATGCAGCACGCCAAGCGTTGGATCCAAGCCCGCTGCGAGGAGTGCGAGGCGCGATTCTGATTCGAGCAGCGCATAGACGTAGTTGAGGAGCGCATTTACCGGGTTGGTCGCCGCGCGTGGCCCGTTGGTCAACGCCGACGCGCGCGAATCGTAACGCGTCCACTTTACCGGTACGCGAGTCAGATCGCGGCCGCGCAGTCGGATCGCAACGCTTGACCACGCATTCCAATAGATGGCCGCGGCCTTCGCCTCGCACAACCGTATTTCGTCGATTGACGCGGCGCGATCCAACGCCTCGCGCATCGCGTCGAACGTGCGCAGATCGGCAACACGCAGCCGCACGAGGTTCGCGCGCTGCCCGTCGAGTTTCCGGTGGATTAGATCGCGTGCGAGGTCGATATCGAGGCCCGTGGCGATTGCTAATGCCTGTGCGCGGCGGATCGGGTGCCCGTCGTAGCCGTATGGCACCGAGTGCGTGAGCACGTGCCCGTCGGCGCTGAGGTGAATCAGCCCGGCACCGATAGCTCGCAGCCACGCAAGGCTCTCTAAGGTAAGGGTGCCGCTCTTGCCGAGCAGCACGAGGCGTTCGAGGCCGGAGCCCGTGCGGTCGAGTGCGAGGCTGCGGCGGTGCGGGCCGATCCCGTCCTCCACGCGCAGCTTGCCGTAGAGCACGCGCAGGCTCACGCCGTAGCCATCGGCCACGAGAACGCCCGCGCGCACTTGCAGATCGGGATAGAGAAGCGTAAACTTCTGATCTGGCATTGGGAGTTACTACCTCCTGATGCGACGCCTCCGGCTCGGTGACACGGGCCGGGGGCATCTGTTGTGGGTTTATTGGTAGGTCGTAAGCACGTTGATTTCGGGTAAATCAGCTAACCTTGTTTGAGGCAGCATGGTGAACGGCGACGGCCGTGGCATCGCGACCGTTCTCGCTATGCCCCGAGCGTTATATTGTGGGACCGCCGCTAGCGTCCAAGAGTGCCCACCGGCTTCTCCCCAAAAGTCAAACGCGGCGAGGCGAGCGTAATGTGTAAACCGATCGCAGATCGCATCCGCCCACATGACGACGTATTCCGCAGCGACGGCCCGACGAAGGTTGAACCGTATACGGCCGTCGTCAAGTGCCTCGCAGGTCCGTTGCAAGAGTGGATGTAGATTTCTCGGGCGGCCTACTGCACGAAACTCCGTACGTAACCGCTTCGCCTCTCTCACCAAGCCATCAGCTGCTTTCCCAAGGTCGAAGCGGTACTCCATGGCACGTTCCTTATATGCGTCGCCGCGCCGCGGAAAGGCCAGCGTTGCAATCAGAATCGCGATGCCGATCGCCTTGGGGAGTACTACGAGCACGACGTGCTCAGGTACGATGAGGCTTTCTTGTTTTAGTGACGGGTCAACTCGGTCGAGCGTGCCCGGCACTGTCAAGGAAAACGTCTCGCCTGGCACGACTTCGACCCGTGGGAGCTCAACGCGCACGTTTTGGTGTTCAAGCTCACGCCACGCCCCCACAATATAGCGATTCGTAAACTCGGGAAGATTGCTGGGATCCAGCCC
>JBAPZS010000202.1:0-6385 GCA_049285355.1 Candidatus Cybelea sp.
ATTCCGGCCCGGCGGCCGGCATACGCGACGCCTTGCCCGGCGTTACCCGCGCTGACCGTCCACACGCCCAGGCCACGCTGCTCGGGTGCCAGCATCGCAATAGCATTGGCCGCGCCGCGCAGTTTAAACGAGTTGATCGGTTGCAGGTTTTCGAGCTTGAGAAAGATCTCGGGTCCGGTTGAGCCGGTCTCGAGTCTGACCAATGGCGTGCGCACGGCGGTTCCCGCGATTCGTTGCCGAGCCGCTTCGATCGCGTCAAGGGTTATGAGCGCCACAGTCGGCAAACTCGACGGCAAAGGCTCGACTCCTCCAGTGGAGCACGTCGGGGGAACGCCGAAGAGGCCGAGGATGGCGAAAGTCGCGTTGAGCCTCGCAGCGGCTGCCGCGCTCCTGGCGGGCTGCGCAGATTCCCGCGCTTTGATGGGCGTTCCGGCGGCGAATCCCGCCGGGCTCGCTCGCGCTTCCGGCTCGGAGCGCGTGCTCTACAACTTCACCGGCGGAAACGACGGCGGCGATCCCGCGAGCGCGCTGACCTTCGACGCGCTGGGAAACCTGTACGGTACGAGCGTGACGGGAGGAACCTCGGCGTGCGGCACTGTTTTCGAACTGGTGCCGCAGTCGAAATCGTGGAAGGAGATGGTGCTCCACGACTTTAGCTGCTACGCCGACGGAAAGAATCCATATGGCGGCGTGGCGCTCGACGCGCACGGGAACCTCGACGGCACGACAGTCGCCGGTGGCACGGGCGGTTCGTGCAGCGATGGCTGCGGCGTTGTCTTCCAAGTGACGCCGTCGGGAGCGAACGTGCTGCACGACTTCGCCGGTGGAGACGACGGATTCGGGCCTGGCGGCGGGGTCGTGCTCGACGCGAGCGGCAATCTCTACGGAACGACGCCCGACGGGGGCGCCTACTCCAGCGGCGTCGTCTACCAGGTCTCTTCGCGGCATGCGCGCGAGAAAGTCGTCCACACCTTTACCGGTGGAAGCGACGGCGGAACCGGATCGCTCGGGACGCTCTTGCGCGACGCGTCGGGAAATCTGTACGGCGCCACCGAGACGGGAGGGGCACATAGTGCGGGCACGATCTTCAAGCTCGCGAAGCGCTCGAAGAATCGGTGGTCGCTGAAAACGCTCTATGCGTTCGCGGGAGCTCCCGACTGCGCGTCTCCCTATGGCGGATTGATCGCCGATGCCTCCGGGAGGCTCTACGGCACGACCTACTATGGCGGCGCAAACGGGTACGGCTGCGTTTTCGAGCTGCTCCGAAAGGCGCGCGGCGCGTATCGAGAACGCGTGCTGTACAGTTTTAAGGGCGGAAACGACGGAAGCTCCTCAACCAGTACGTTGGCATTCGGCGCGTCGGGCGACTTGTACGGCACCACATCCGCGGGGGGTGGGTACTGCACCTGCGGCACGATCTTTAAAGTGAATCCAACGTCCGAAAAAGAGACCGTGCTGCACTCTTTCGGCAGCGGCACCGATGGCGCGTTCCCATACTACGGGCTCGCGAAAGACGCGAAGGGGAACTTCTACGGTACGACCGTCGAAGGCGGCACGTCGAATCAGGGAACGGTCTTCGAGTACTCCGGCCGGTAGTTTCGTCGCAAGTGCTCGAGCTACTCGCTTGCGGCAGGCCGGAGCCGCCAAATCGGGGAAGCGTTCGCCATGAAGACGCGCTACTTTGCCATGCTTACGCTCCTGGCGATGGCAGGCTGCGCGTCCGGCGCGCAGACGCCGCTGCCGTATATGGATAGCAACGCGATGTTGCGCACGGTCGGCGGCACCGGAGCCGGGAAGATCACGCACGTCGTCTACATCGTTCAGGAGAATCGTAGTTTCGATAATCTCTTTCAGGGTTATCCGCATGCCGATACCGTGCCGAGCGGCCAGAACTCGAGGGGTGAGACGATCGCCCTGCAGCCGGTCTCGCTCGAAACCGTTTACGAGATTCCGCACTCGGCGGAGGCGATGTTCTCGGCGTGCAACGGAACCGGAAGCCTCCCGGGAACCAACTGCCAGATGAACGGCTTCAATAACGAAGGCGGGTATGGCGGTCCCTCAAACCGGCAATACGTCTACGTGCCGCACAGCGAGTCGAAACCGTATTTCGACATGGCGCACGAGTGGGTCGTCGGCGATCGCATGTTCCAATCGCATCTCGACGAGAGCTTCGTGAGCCATCAGTACGTCATCGCCGCGCAGGCCCAGTCCAGCGTCGATCTTCCCGACTCGAGTCTTTGGGGATGCGCGGGCGGCTCGGGCGACGTCGTCAGTACGATCACCCAGAATCGCAATCCGTACGGTGGGTATCAGCAGGCCTGCTTCGATTACACCACGCTCGGCGACGAACTCGATAAGGCGAAGCTCTCGTGGCGCTTCTATGCGGCACGCTACGGCAACGACGCCGGCGGCAACGGCGGAACGTGGTCCGCCTATCAGGCGATTCGGCACATCTTCCATACTAGGGAATGGAAGAAGGACGTCATCTCGCCAAACTGGCGCTTCATCAAGGACGTCCGCGCGGGTCAGCTCGCGAACTTTACTTGGATCACGCCGCTCTGCGCGGAGTCCGATCACCTCGAGTGCGGCGGTGGTTACGGGCCGTCGTGGGTCTCCGCCATCGTTAACACGGTCGGCGAGAGCAAATTCTGGGATTCGACCGCGATATTCGTTCAATGGGACGATTGGGGCGGGTTCTACGATCACGTTCCGCCGCCGTACGAAGATTACGACGGCAACGGTTTCCGGGTTCCGCTCTTGGTGATCTCACCCTACGCCAAGAAAGATTTCGTCTCACACAAACATTACGAGACGGCCAGCGTCTTACGATTCGCCGAAGATCTCTACGGTCTGCCGCAGATGGCGGCGGCCGACAAACGCGCGAACTCGCCGGCCGGCGACTGCTTCGACTTCACGCAGAACCCTCGCCCTTTCATAAAGATCAAAGCTCCGCATACGGCAGACTTCTTCATTCACCGCAAGTTTGGGAGCGACTACTTCGCACCCGATTATGAGTGACCCCCGGCTCCTCGGAGGAAAAGGTATGTACCGTTTAACGATTTCGGCGATAGCGCTCGTCACGGTAACGGCAAGCGCAACCATTGCCGCATCGGCTCAGCAAACCAACGCACCCGACTCCGTTTACGTCGCGAAAGTGATGGCCGGAGCTCCCGCAGCCGTCGTGGAGAACGCGACGATAGTCGAGATGCAGCAGGGCGGTCCAATGCGCACGCTTCAGACCGGCACGAACGGATTTACCTGCTTGATGGTCGATCCGGCGACGCCGATGTGTGCCGATAGGAACGCAATGCTCTGGATGGGTGCCCTGATGCGCCACACGATGCCGCCCAACAGCGTCGGCTTCGTGTACATGCTCGCCGGCGATAACGGCGCGAGCAATTCGGATCCGTATGCTACCGCGGCGACACCCGACAATCACTGGGTAAAGACCGGACCGCACGTCATGCTCGTCGGACCATCCGTCAAGACTATGGGCTACCCGATGACGGCCGACCCCGATGGGTCGAAGCCGTACGTGATGTGGCCGAACACCCCCTACGCTCATCTCATGATTCCGGTGAGCACCGGCACTCAGTAGAGGTTCAGCGAAGCCCTTCGACCTGGTCGCGAATCATGGCGTAGCATTCGCATGCCATCCGTTCGAGGCCGGCGCGATCGGTTATCGTGAGCTCGCCGTGAGAGTACTGGATCAACCCACGCTTTCGTAGATCCACGGCCGCCGACGACACGCTGGCGCGCCGCACCCCGAGCAGCATCGCCAGGGATTCGTGCGTCACGGGGAACGTATTCGAAAGCGCACTATCGTGGGCGACGAGCAGCCAACGGCTATACCTATGTTCGACCGAGTGCAGCGTGTTGCAGGCCGCGCTTTGCGTGAGCTGATCGAGCAAAGCGCCGGAGTACCTATGCAAGATCCCCGAGAGTTCGTTGTCAGAAGCTAAGCGCTCTTTAAAATCGTCCCTATTTACTCGCAGCGCCGTAACCGGCACCTGAACGACCGATTCCATGATCGCGTGGTCGGTGTCGAAGACCGCGGAGGGAACGGCAACTCCCTCGCGGCCGATCGAGCCGATTTCGACGGTGCGGCCATCTTGCATCGGCTTGACGACCGATACCAGTCCGCTCTCGATGAAATACAAGTGCTCGACTTTTGCTCCAACCTCGTAGAGCGTGGCGCCTCGCGGAATGTACTGGCGCGATAACATCGGCCACAAGCGGCGACGACTTTCGGGTGAGAGTGCCGCAAGGATGCGGTTTGTCGAACCTACGCCGTTACTTTGCGCCATGTACGACAGCGGCGTTCTTGGGAAGGCCGGTCCGCACCTGGATTGGGCGGGTCCCACAAGGCCGAGGCACCGTCGCTAAAGAATCGTACGCACGCACTCTACAATCCACTGCATTTGAGGTGCTTATGACGATAGAAACGCTCTCGGACAACACGCTCAAGGTCGTGATGCCCGCAAAGTTAGCCGCCGCGGACGTGACTGCGCTCGCGGAGCAGCTCGATGGGCTGATCGCCAAAGTGGGTCGCATCAAACTGCTGATCGACCTCACGAACTTCGGCGGCTGGGAGAACATGGAGGCGCTCGGCGCGCACATGGATCAGTTCAAGTTCGTCCACGAGCGCATCGCGCACATCGATCGCATCGCCGTGATTACCGGGAATCCGTGGCAGCAGCAACTATTCCAGGCGATTACCGGTGTCTTGCATACGCAAGCAATGACGTTCGAAAAGGGGCAAGAAGCGGCGGCAACCGCGTGGCTCTCGCAGTAGAAAGCCGACGCGGTCGTCCGTAGTTCGTTATGATTGCGGCATTTGTTTGCATGCGCTGCAACAAGCCCACGAGCGACGCCGATCGCTGCTCGACGTGCGGCATGCCGGTAAAGACGATGCGGGCCGTGCAGCGCCGAGGCTGGGTGGCTTTCGGCGCGGGGATGTTCTTGCTGGTCTTTATGGGCGGGTGCTGGATCTGGGTCGATTGGCTCATTGCCGCCAACGGCGGTGCGCAAGACGCCGCATCCGCGTCGTTTTTCGTCCGAATCAACCTGGCATGTGCGCTCGTCATCCTCGCCGGCATCCTCGGCGCGATCAACAGCTGGAGGCTGGCGCACACCGGCCGGCGCAACAACCGGCTGCTCTTGGGAATGGTCGTCATCTTTGCCGCGGCGCTTTTCCTCGCCGCTACCGCATCAAACGGCTACCACACTTAAGGAAGAACTTGGTAGTACGCGCTCATGCCGGCATCCATGTGATCGGCCACGTGACAATGAAACAGCCAAAGCCCCGGATCGTCGGGTACCATATCGACCGTTAGCATCTGCGCCGGCATCAACGCCACGACGTCGGTGCGCTGCTTCGCCCAGAGCACCGTGTTGCCATGCCAATGCGGCGAGTGAAAGTCGAAGCCGTTGCCGACGTCGACGACGTACCAGCGCACGTGCTGGCCCTGCTTCATCGTCATCTTGGGGCCGTTGGCAAACATGTAGCCATTAATCGAGAACTTGAAGTTTCCGTCCGCAAACCCGGAGCCGTTGAGCGTGAACGCATTGTTTGAGTCGACGGCGATCGCCTCCGCGCGCTGGGCGCGCTTGAGGTTCGGCGTGTACTTTGCGACGTTTTGATTGAAGTACCAGCTCTGATTTTCGTTGACGATGTGGTAGACCGCAACGATTTCGCGGTCGACGTCTTTCGGCGTTCCATCCGGCCTCGCCATGCCGCGCGCCGTTACGATGATCGCGCCGACCAAACCCGAGTCGACGTCTTTCTGCTCGTCAACGTGTGAGTGGTAGAGCCACACGATCGAGCTTGGATCGCCGGGGCCGGGGCCGGCCCGCTCGGGAACCTGCCAGACGTAGGTATAGATCTGACCGGGCTGCACGGCACCGCTCATACGGTCGGCCGGCGAGCGACCGTCGTTGTATGCCATTCCTTCGGAGTTCTTATCGTAAAAGACGCCGTGCGGATGAATGCTGTACGGCCGCGACGCGTTGTTCTTGAAAACCACGTGAATCGTGTCGCCGACTTCGGCGTGAATGATCGGTCCGACAAAGCCGAGATAGGCGTCGCCGGCCGGGCGCGGCTTCAACGTAGTGAACGTCGCGTCCGTATATTCGCGATAGACTGCCTTGAGGTAGACGCTGCCTATGTGGTGCGAGTCCTGCACGGCGTACGCGCGTTGCATCGCGTCGAACGGTTTGCCGGTCACCTGATCGATGCCGGTGGGCGCGTAGTTCCACTGCACTTCATCGGCAGCGATGTAGTAAGTGCGAACCGTTTGCGATCGCGCCGCTAGGGGCGCAAACGTTAAAATACCAAGAACGGCAAAGACAAAAAGCTTGTGCACAATAGGCCTCCTGGCGCGTG
>JBAPZS010000203.1:0-3402 GCA_049285355.1 Candidatus Cybelea sp.
GGCCCGGTCCACGCGGTGCAATGCAGCCTCGAAGCGACCGGAGCGCAGTGCGATCTCACCGAACTCGGCGACGACACACCGGCCAAGCCCGGCTGCGGCTTTTTGGCGCACCTTAGTCAGCGATTCCGCCAGGCGCTCGAGCTCACGCGTTGCCGTTGCCGCCTCCGCGCGCAGTCGTTCGACGAGCTCGTCGCGATTCTCGAACTCCTCAACCGTCCGGCGTGCGCGACGCGAACGCTCGACGACCGCGTCGAGCGTTCCACCGTATCGCCGCGCGAGGCGTTCCAGCAACGCCAGCCGCGAATTGATCGCCTCGAGCTCGCCGGAATCGAACTCGGTTGCATCCAGCGCGCGAGCCACGTCCGAGGCGAGCTCACCGGCGTCGCTCTGTAGCGCGGCCGCACGCTGCGCCATCTCGTGCAGATCCTCGCTAAACCGTCCGATGTTCGAGAGGGCCGCCGCCGCCGCACCCAGCGCGTGCGCCGCGGAGGATTCTTCCTGCGTCAGCGCCTCGCGCGCCGCATGCAGCGCGCCGGCGATGCGTTCGACGTTATCGAGGAACGCGCGCCGGTCGGTGAGACGCCCGAACTCGTCGGGATCGACCTTCGCCTCGTCGATCTCTCGCACGATGAAACACGCTTCGTCGTAAAGCTCGCGCGCGTCGTGCTCGGTCTGCATCAGCCGCTCGAGCGCTTGCGCGCAAGTTTCGGCTTGCGCGTAGGCTTGCGCGACGAGATCGCGCAGCTTCAACGCGTCGTTGCCGGCGAAGCGATCGAGCAGGTCGAGATGGTAGGCCGGCGACAGCAGGTGTTGGGCTTCGTGCTGGCCGACGACCTCGGCAACGGCGTCGGCGAACTCGCGAACGTACCCCGCCGTCGCCGAGCGGCCGTTAACGCGTACGCTCGAGCGGCCGGCATCGGTCATCTCGCGCGCGACGCTCGCCTCCTCCCCGGCATCGAGTCCGAAGCCGTCCGCTTCGAACTGCGCGCGGAGCGCATCGTCCGGATCGAAGGCGATCGTCACGGTGGCCCGGCGCGCGCCGCGCCGAACGACGTCGGAACCCGCGCGCGCGCCGAAGGCGAAGTCCAATGCGCCAAGCAGCATCGTCTTCCCCGAGCCTGTCTCGCCGGTAAAGATCGTTGCTCCCGGCGCGAATTCGACGTCGGCGCCGGCAATTAGACCGTAGTTCTCAATTTCGAGGCGCCGCAACATCAGAGGCTTCCTGCGTTCTTTAACGGCGCCGGTCCTTAATGGAAACGCCCCAGAGCATCTTCGTCTCGAGCCGCTCGAGAAAGTGCAGCGGCGCGGTCCGTGCGAAGCGCACGCGTTTGGGATTGCAGCGGACGAAGACGCTCGAGCTTGGCTCGACTTCGCTGAGTACCTCGCCGTCGCACTCCAGATGAGCCTGGGCGCTCTCTTGATCGGAGGTAATCTCGATCTTCGAGCGCGTCGGGACGATCAACGGGCGCGAGAAGAGCGTGTGTGGCAGCAACGGCACGACGCCGAACGCGTCGACCGTCGGCGCGATGAGCGAGCCGCCGGCCGACAGGAAGTACGCCGTCGAGCCCGTCGGGGTGGCCACGCAGATGCCGTCGGCCGCGATGCGCGTCATTGCGCCGTCATCGACGCGTAATCCAAACGGAACGATCCGCGAGACTTCGCCCTTTCGCACGACGACGTCGTTGAGAGCGAAGTAACGGCGCGCGCCGTACTCGGCCTCGAGTGCGGTCCGCTCGTCGGTGTAGAGCCCGCGCTCCACCAGCTTTGGAAGATCGCCCAGGCGGGGATCGTCCTCGTCGAGTTCCGTCAAGAAGCCTAAGCGGCCGGTGTTGATGCCGAGCAGCGGGAGATCGTGCTTCACCGCAATGCGAGCCGCTCGCAGCAGCGTGCCGTCGCCGCCTACGGTAATGAGGAGCGACGCGTCTACGTAGCGGGCCGCATCCACCACCTCGAAGCCGGCGGCGCGAAAATCGGACCCGACCCGATTGGCGATCGACCGGGCGTGCTCGTGTTCCATGTCGACGAAGAGTGCGATGACCTTCGTTTCGATCGCAAGTTGGGTCATGAGGCGTGCGATTCGTCGAGGACCTCTTCGATTCGTGCATCCGGGAACGGCGTTCCCGCCCCTCGCAGCTCGACGAAGAACTCCCGGTTCCCAGCCGGCCCTCTCAGCGGCGAAGCGGTCAGCGCGACCGGTACGAGCCCGAGACGAAGTGCGGCCTCCCGCAGTTCCTGCAACACCGCGCGATGCGTCTCGCGGCGGCGTACCACGCCGCCCGAGCCCAACCGCCGGCGGCCGGCTTCAAACTGCGGCTTCACCAGCGCAACGATCGCGCCGCCGGCCCGAAGATACTTCCCGCCTCGCTCCAAAATCGTCCGCAGCGAGATGAACGACGCGTCGACCGTGATGAGGTCGAACCCGTCGGGAAATGCGTCGTCCGCTAAGAGCCGGAAGTTCGTGCGTTCGATCGCGCGCACCCGCGGATCGTTGCGCAAACGCCAATCGAGTTGACCGTACCCGACGTCGAGTGCGGTGACGCGCGCCGCGCCGCGCTGCAGCAGACAGTCGGTGAACCCGCCGGTCGAGGCACCGACGTCGAGTGCGTTTGCGCCGCCCACGTCAACCCCAAAGGCGCTCAGGGCGTGATCGAGCTTCTCTCCGCCGCGGCTTACGAAGCGGCGCGGCCGTTCGATCTCGATTCGAGCGTCGCGCGCGACGCTCTGGCCTGCCTTTGTGGCGACGGCTCCCTGGACGCTGACGCGCCCTTCCATGATGAGGCTGCGCGCGTGCGAGCGCGTCACGCATTCGCGCTCGGCCACGGCTTCATCGAGACGGCGGGATCGCAGCTCTTTAGCGATCTGCAACCTCCTCGACGTCTACAGCGTCGAGGGCGCTTTGAAGATCAGGCCGTCGATTGAGATACGCATCGCTAAAACGCCAGCTCGTCGTGCGACTCTGTCGCTGCTTTACGCTCGCCGGCGGGCGACGGTGACTCCGCCATCGCCTCCTCGACCTGTGATTGCGCGCTCTTTAACAGCGTTTCGCATTCGCGCGCCAAGGCTTTGCCCTCTTTGAAGAGCGCAATGGACTCCTCCAGGGTCGGCTGACCGTTCTGAAGCACGCTGACGATCGCATCGATCCGATCGAGTTTTGCCTCGAAGCTTTGCGGATCGGCCGCCTTACTCATCGATCGTTACCGCTTCCACGCGAGCGCGGAGGCTCCCGCGAGCGAGTCGCGCCTCGATCGAATCGCCTGCGGCGACGTCGCGCGCGTCGCGAAGCGCGCGGCCGGCGAAGGTAACGATTGCGTAACCGCGCTGCAGCGGACTCTGGGGATCGGACGACTCCAGTTGGCTTGTCGCAAGCGCGAGCGCGCTCGATCGTTTCGCAAAGACCAGTCG
>JBAPZS010000204.1:0-6072 GCA_049285355.1 Candidatus Cybelea sp.
GGCCAAAATCGGAGGTTGGAGAAACAAATTTTCTGATTTGGGTTTTCGCCTGCTCCGGCTTTGTCTCCATCGCCTATGAGGTTGTCTGGTTCCGTTTCCTGACTAACGTCAGCAACTCTAGTGTTTACGCATTTTCGGGTATGCTCAGCACGTATCTTTTCGGGTTGGTGACAGGCGCCTTCGTATGCGCTAAATTCCTGGCGTCCCGTAAGGATCAATTGCTCCGTTACTTCGCCGTCGTTCAGTTCCTCATCGCGGTCGCCGCCACGCTCACCCTGGCGATGCTCGGCAAGGCCGGTACGTTTCACTCATTCTTGTCCCCAATCGTTTCAGAGCTTCTGCCGATCCGAGCACAGATGCTGTTGGGAGAGGATGTTTCGTTCTTTTTAATTTGTGTTCTAGCCATCCTGTTGCCCACCACCCTTATCGGCATCAGTTTTCCCCTCGCCAGCGAGCTGACGGTGATCCGAATGAGCGCCGTTGGGCGCGGGATCGGTACGCTCTACGCCCGTAACACGATCGGCGGCGTCCTGGGGTCCCTGGCGACGGGATTTCTCCTAATCCCCTATCTCGGCAGTCAGCGGACGCTGACGGTGCTGATCTTGATGAATATCCTTTTGTTCATCGCGATCGTCGTGTCGCAGCGCAGCCTTCTGACAGACCGGATTCTGTGGCGGCAAGGGGTGATGGCACTAAGTATCATTGTTGTTTCGTTCCTACTGTTTGGCCCGCATTACCTGGAGCGGCAATTGACCGCGTTTGAGGGTGCCAAGATTCTAGAACTGCGGGAGTCAAAGGAGGCGACTTTCGTAGTGCTCGAATATGACGACGAAGTATCGGGAAAATATCAACAGTTACTGGTGAACTCGAAGAGTTATGCCAACAATCGCCCGGAGGGACGACGCTATATGGCGGCGATGGGGCACTATCCCCTCCTCCTGCATATCGGCCCTTCCCAGACCGCGGCCGTCATTTGCATCGGGACCGGAACCACGGTCGGTGCGGTAAGCACCCACAAAGAATTAAAATCCATCTACGCGGTTGATCTGGCGCCGACGGTGTTCGACTTTGCGCGGTATTTTGTACCCATCAACAAGCGCTTCTATCAGAACCCTAAGGTACATGAGGTCGCGGCGGATGGCCGGCATTATCTCCTCAGCACTCGGGATACCTTCGATGTGATCACCCTCGAGCCCCCACCGCCTCATGATGCCGGCGTCGTCAATCTCTACACCGAGGAATTTTATGCACTAGCGAAACAGAGGATGCGCCCAGGGGGCTTCATCGCTCAATGGGTACCCATGGATATAGGGCGCGGCGCTCTGCCAAAAATGATCCTCAAGGCCATGCTGTCACAATTTAAGCACGTCTCCTTGTGGCTGCCTTCCCGAATGGAAGGTGTGGCTATCGCCTCCGACGAGCCATTACAAATCGACCGCGACCTCCTAAGTGCCCGCATGTCGGCACCCGCGGTAGCTGACGATCTCACCGCGATCGGGCTACGTTCGCCCGACGACCTTCTGGCGACTTTCGTTGCCGCGGATGAAAGGCTCGCGGCCTATGTTCGCGATGTCCCAAGTCTCACGGATGACAGGCCGCGAATTGAATATTACAACTGGTATCCGCCGGAGCCGATCAGCGTAGCTGAACTGGAGCAACTCCGCGAACCTGTTGAACGGTATCTCACCGATAATTCTCCTTCCGAAGACGCTCGGCTGGACACGGCCCGGACTGTGGTCGATGCCATTTGGGAAGAGCACGAAGCAACCGCATCCGGAGACATGACCACCGCCCGCTCGGTGCTCGGCGCCGCCTTAAAGTTAGAGCCGGCTAACCTCTACCTCCGCTTCCTTGAGCGCAAACAGCGTGCCGCGGTCAAAGAGGCCCTGCAGCGGCAGTAGCGCCGAAATACTTTGTGCGTGAGTCAAGTCACGAAAAACGCCCGCTTTGATTTGCGGGCGTTTCGATTTAACTGCGAGCCTTTGCGCGATCAAGCGCCGCCGATCGTTATCTTTGTCGTTGCACTAGGGGCGCCGTTAGTTGCCAGGGCGGAAACGTGCTGCGCGATACGCGTCGCAAGGGCTTGAACGTCGCCGACTCCCGCGAGGTTCTGCGTGCTCGGAGGCAGCTGCTTTTTCAGGGTTTCCGCGGTGGCTTGCGCGGTGCCGGCTTCGCTCTGCGCCGCCGCAGAGTCGGCGCGGCAGGCGGTAGCGCGGTCGGTGGCATCCACGAGATCGCGCTGCGCGGCGCTCTCCTTTTCGCCGCACTCTTTCGCCTGAGCTTCGCGCTGCGTCGCCAGCGAAAGCGCTTGGGCGGCCGTCAGTTGAGCGTCCTTTAGCTGTTGCTCCAGTTCGGTAACGCGCGCATGCGCGGCATCGGCATCGGCCCGCGCCGCAACGGCCTGCGCCTGGGCCTCTTTTTGTTCGGCCAGCACGGCGTCGTTGCGCGCAGATGCGGCTTGTAACGCTTCGTTGGCTTGCCGTTCCAGATCAGCCATGCGAGCGACCTTATCCTTGGCCGCTCTGTAGTCGTCTTCGGCCTTGGTTGCGCTGACTTCGTTATTGAGGCGATCCTCGAGCGCGCGAACTTCTACGAGCAGCGACTCTACGACTCGGCGCTGCTCG
Source organism: Candidatus Cybelea sp. (assembly GCA_049285355.1). Lineage (GTDB taxonomy): Bacteria > Vulcanimicrobiota > Vulcanimicrobiia > Vulcanimicrobiales > Vulcanimicrobiaceae > Cybelea. The sequence continues at coordinate 2,625 of JBAPZS010000204.1, forward strand.
GCGACAAGGCTCTGCGCCGCAGTTACAGCGTCGCCGTTTACGGCGGGCTTGGAAAGGACATCTTTGGGCATTGCGGTCTCCACCTTCGTTACCCCGTTTTGGGCCGGCAAGGCTGCGGTCTCGGCCTTTGCAGCGCTAACCTTGGCAGTATCTGTAGTAGGAGGCGCGGTTGGCACCGGCGCCGGTCGGACAGGTGGCGCGGCTTGCACCGGCGCCGGTCGGACAGGTGGCGCGGCTTGCACCGTCGCCTTTTCTGCGCGCGGGGTCTCGGTAGCCGCAGGAACGGGGGGCGGCGGTTTTGGCGCGGGGGCTTGGGCTTTAGGCACCTCGATCTGAGGTTCGCCGGCCTTAAGGTCGGCGAGCACCCTTCTCAGGCGCGATACCTTGGGATCGGTCTCCCGTGACTCGTCGCGTTCCGCCTCGTCCTGGTCGTCGCTTTGCATGCCCCCGAAACCAAAAGCCGCTGCGAACGACCGCAATGGCGACTTTGACGAGTTAAACATGCTTTGAACTCCCTGGCCTGAAAAACTTTAGAGGCCTGAAGCAATTATTTTACCACCGTATTAACAATTCATCGAGCCCCACCGAACTCTAACTTGGTGACTAGGGTCGTTCGTGTAGCCAACGCGTTAACGCAACGCATACAAGATCGTGTTCGGCAGCGTGAACGCGTTGCAGCAGATGCGCCTTTTCCTCGCCGCTCTCAACGCGAAGCGGCGTACGGGCCAAGACCGGCCCGCGGTCGGTCGCCGGCGTCACCCGATGCACCGTTGCACCAACCCAAGAAACGCTCGATGCCAATGCATCGTCCACGGCGCGAGGACCGCGAAATGCCGGAATCCAGGTTCCATCGGGCATCCCAACGTCGTCGCGCTGCGGATCGAGCGGTAAGAATGCCGGATGCAGGTTAAGCATATCGGGGAAGGCCGTTACGAACTCACGAGATAGCAGATGCATCCATCCCAGAAGCAACACCAGCTCCGGCCGCTGCACGCGCACGAGCGCGAGCAACCTCTCGTCATAATCTGCGCGCGTCTCTTGCGTTCGGTTCCACCGCAGTGCGTCGATCGAACCGATACCCGCCGAGCGCGCGCGTTCGATCGCAAATGCGCGCGCATCGTTGGTCACGAGCGCAACGATCTCAAGCGGAAGCGAACCTGCCAGCGTTGCATCGTAGACGGCTTGAAAGTTGCTGCCGTTGCCGGAGGCCATCACGAGCGTACGCGCCGGCGGTGCGAGCAACGCGCTTCGATCGAACTCCTCGGCGACTCGCGCACCGACCGCGTCCGCGTAATACCGAATGAGCCGTTCGCCGCTTACCGCCGGAATCAAGGCTCGAGCGTAACCCCGTACGCGCAACTCATGCAGTGCGAGCCGCAGGAGTATCCGGCCCAACTGCGTTTTGCGCTCGCCCGGTGCAAGGCCAAATGGACCGAAGATGCCGACGTCGCGCTGACGCGCGATTCCGCGCAGCCACCGAAACCTCAAGCCGCGCGGGTCAAACGTCACGAAACCGACCGGCGCGCCGGCTCGGGACGCGATGAGGTTCTCGCCCGCCGCCGCCTCCGAGCTCCACGCACCGCCGAAGCTCTCATCAATCCACGCCGTCGTGCGGTCGTCGGCGCGCGAGGGTGGCGAAAGTTCGACGCCTAGAGCCTGCGTAACCTCACGAACGGCTTCGGGCGATATCTCCGGTAGGCTTGCGAGCTCGACAAGAAGATTGCAGAGCGTCGCCACGTTAGGAGTGGATGACCACGCGCGGCTCGTTGCCGGCGCGTGACTCGATCCAGCCGACGACCTTGGCACCGGGTGCGGCCGCAACGGCCGCGCCGGCCTCGGTAACCGGCACCACGAGCGTGAATCCGACGCCCATGTTGAAGATGCGATACCGCTCCTCGCCCAAATCACCGCGGCCCACCAGCTCTTGCAGGATCGGCGGTACGCTCCATCGCTGTTGCTCGAAGACGGCCTTGAGGTTCTCCGGCAGCGTGCGTGGAACGTTTTCCAGCAGGCCGCCGCCGGTGATGTGCGCCATCGCTTTCACGCGCGCGACGCGCTCGATCGCGCGGACGGATGCATAGTACGACGGATGCTCGGCGAGCAGCGCGTCGGCGTAGCTTGCGCCGTCGAACGGAGCGTTCCACTCCTCGCGAGCAATGAGCGCGCGCGCCAAAGAGTAGCCGTTGGTATGAAGTCCTCGCGCGGGCAACCCGACGATTGCATCGCCCGGCTCCACCCCACCGAGCCGCTCGAGCGCTTCCAACTCGACGATGCCGACGATCGTTCCGGCGAGGTCGAAGTGCGAACCTTGGTAGAGTCCCGGCATCTCGGCGGTCTCTCCACCGAGCAGCGCGCAATCGTGCCGGCGGCATGCCTCCGCGCACCCGCGTACGATCTCGGCAGCTATTCCGGGGTCGAGTTTTCCAACCGCAAGATAATCGAGAAAGAATAGTGGAGTTGCATCGCAGACCAGGATGTCGTTGACGCAGTGGTTGACAAGATCGGCGCCCACGCTTGCATAACGTCCGAGCTCTGCAGCGATGACCACCTTCGTTCCGACGCCGTCGGTTGAGGCAGCGAGCGCACGTTTTGCATCGCCGGGGAGGCGAAAAAGTCCGGCAAAACCGCCGAAGGCGTCGAGCTGGTCGGGATGACGCCACTCGCCAAGGATTTGGGCATAACGCGTAACCGCGTCGTTCCCGGCGCCCACGTCCACCCCGGCTCGGGCATAGCTATCCTCCAAGGGCTTTTTCCTCCGTACGAGGATTCTCCAAGCGTTTCGCCATAGGCTGGCAGTAGTTCACCGTTCGAAAGGTCCACCATGCAAGTTCGTCTTTCTGACGATGCGCCCGGTCAGGTGCGTGCCGGGGCGCTCGTCGTAGCCTTGTTCTCCGACGCGCCCCTCGAAGGAACCGCCAAGGAGATCGACGCGTCCCTCGGGGGCGTCATCGGCGATGCGTTGGCCGCCAAAGAAATTCAGGGCCGGCTTGGCGAGAACGTTTTGATCTACGCTAAAGATCGGCCGTATCGTCGCGTCCTCGCGGTTTCGCTCGGCGAACGCGCGCGCTTCGAACCATATTTTCTTGCGCGCTACGCGGGCAGCGCCGTTCGGTATCTCGGGCGCCGCAACGTCGAAGCGATCGCCATCACGTTGCCGCCCGGCGCGCAAGGTAACGAGGCGCAGTACGCTTCATTTATAAGTGAGGGCGCCATCACCGGAGCCTTCGAAACGACGCTCTACCAAGGGCGCCCCGAACGCGGCATCACGATAAACGAAGTTTCGATTCTCGATGGCGGCCTCGATGCGGCCGAGCTCGCGCGCGGCATCGCGCGCGGCACGGCGATCGGCGAAGCCGTAAACTTGGCCCGGCGCTTGGCGGTTACGCCCGCCAACGACATGACGCCGACTCGCCTCGCCGAGGAAGCGACGAGCGCCGCGCAGCAGAGC
>JBAPZS010000205.1:0-3735 GCA_049285355.1 Candidatus Cybelea sp.
GCGCAACCGCGTTCGGCGGCGAGGCGAAACGTCCGCTGGTAGCGATTCCGCGCGCGGTCATCGGCAGCGTCGTCTTTGCCGGTGTTTTCTTCATCGTCGCGACGTACGCCGAGATCGTCGGTTTCGCGCATGCATCGAAGCCGTTGGGCGCCCAGACGTTTCCGATCGGCACGCTGGCTGAGCTGTACGGAGTCGGTTATCTAAGGCTGCCGGTTACCATTGGGGCGCTCTGCAGTGCGTTTTCGGTCTGCCTGGCTTGCATCACGACCGCTGGCAGGGTTGCGTACGCAATGGGCTCGACCGGTTTTCTCCCGCCGGCGTTCGCGCGGATCGAGCCGCGACACGCTACGCCGAACGTTGCGGTGACCGTCGTGACGGCCATTACGCTCGGCGTCGCGCTGATCGCATTGGCGTTCCGCGTAACGCCGGACGATATCTTCAACAACTGCGGAACGCTGAGCTCGTTCGGATTCATTCTCATCTACGCGCTCATCGCGGTGGCGGCCTTGGTCTACTGCCGGCGTTTGGGCGCGATGAAGATCGCCGACCTCGCCATCTCGATCGTCGCGCTCGCCTTTCTTGCTCTCGCGACGATCTGGCTCTTCGACTCGGTACCGGCGCCGCCTCAGCGGTGGTTCGGCTACTACTTCATCGCGTTCTTGGCGTTTGGTTGGCTAGGCTTGCGCGCGTTCAGCGCGCGTGCAAAGATGCGGTAACGACGATCAGGCCGCCGGCGACGCTGAGCGCGAAGAATACGATGAAGATCCAGACGCCGAGGCGTTTGAGACGGTTGCGGCGGGCGCGAGCCGCCTTGGTGAGGTGCGTCGGCCGGCCGCCCTTCACGAGCTTTGCGCCTGTCGTTCGGGATAGGCCCAAAGGCGTTCGAGATTATAGAACTCGCGCTGTTCGGGCGTGAAAACGTGAACGATCACGTCGCCCAGATCGAGTAGGATCCACGAGCCGTCGGCATAGCCTTCAACTCGTGAGACGCCGTAGCCGTGCTCCCGGACGCCTTCGATAACGGCGTCGGCGATGGCGCGGGTTTGAATTTTAGAGCGCCCCGTTACGATCGCGAACGTGTCGGCCAAAATGGTGCGACCGCTCACGTCGATCTCGATAAGGCCTTCGCCCTTCTTGTCGAGCGCGCGTTCGCGGACGACCTCGATCAGCTCGCCGATGACTGCACCTCCGCTTGAAGTTCGTAGGCCCCGGCGAGCCCAAAGGCGGCGGCCGCGGCCAGCGTTGCGGGGACGACGGCGCGACCCTTTCGAGCATCGTGCCGAATTCCCAAGAGAAGAACCCCGCGCATCGCCTCGGCCAGATTGTCGTATGCAAGCCGCCAAAGGCCCGCGCGTTCGGGAAAGGAACGGCCTGGTTCCAGCGAGTCGGCGAGATAGACGACGCAATCCAACGGCGTCATCTCGCCGGCGCCCGTCGTGTGTTTCTCAATCGCGGAGAGCACCTCGGCATCCTCTACCCCAAATCGCTCGCGAGCAATCGCAGCACCAAGCTTTGCGTGCAGCAACATCGGGTGCGCGCGCTCGGCGGCGTCGATCGAGAGCCCGCGAGCCTCACATTCCGTTAGAAGCTGCTGTGGGGAGTAGAGTCGTGCGAGGTCGTGGAGCAGCCCGGCGAGCCGGGCCTTACGCGCGTCGAGACCGTGTCGCTGCGCGAGGAGATCGGCAGCGCGCGCGACGCGCACCGAGTGCGCGTATCGGTGCTCCTGTCCCAGACTCTCTTCGACGCTGCGCGCGAGCTGCGCGAATGACATCAGTTTCCCAGTCTCGCGCGCAAGGCACCGAGCCGGTTGCGATAGAGCTCGCTCCGCAGGCTGCCGGCCCACATGATCATTGCGCTCTCGTTGTCGTCGCTGTAGTAGCCGGTGCGCATAGTAACCGTCGTAAACCCGTACTTACGATAGAGCTGTTGCGCAACGGCGTTGCTCTCACGGACCTCGAGCGTCATCCAGGCGGCGTTTCGCTCGATGGCCTCGTCGATGAGGCGCAGGAGCAGCACTTCGCCGAACCGCCGGCGTCGGTACTGCGGGTCGACGGCCAGCGTGGTCACGTGCGAGTCCTCCAAGATCGCCCAAATGCCGCCGTACGCAACGACTTGATCGTCGAGGCGCCCGACGAAATAGTGAGCCAACCGGTTCGTGCTCAGTTCGTTGTAAAATGCGTCGCTGGGCCAGACGGTCGAAAAGCACGCCCGCTCGATACGCATGACCGCGGCGATATCGCCGGTCGTCATCGGCGCAATCGTGTAACGGTCGGGCCGCTGTACGGGCCGTCCGAGCTCCATCTTCACGTTCGAGAGGCGTCCTTCAGAGTCGCGGCGGCTTTGCGGCGGGAAGCTCGCCGTAGTCGGCGCGCACTTCGTGGATTGTCTCGGACGGCGTGCGCGAACACGCGGCCAGGGCGGCTGCTGCGGCGGCGGGCGTGACGGCCGGGTCGACGGAACGCACCTGAATACCGCGTTCGGCAAGCGCGTCCAGCACGTCCTTCGACGCTCCCACGACGTCGAGCTCGCCACCGCCCCGCCGCGGTTCGCTCGCCGAGGGAGGCAGCACGGCGCTCAGCACCTCGGCGATCCGTCCCGATGCACGGCAGATCTCGTTCTCGTTACGGTAGCGCGCCGAAATCACGCCGGGCCGGCCGATCACGACCGCGAGCACTCGCTCGAAGTCGCCTCCGTATTCGAGCAGATCGAAGGACGACAGCGGCACGAGCGAGCGGTGCCAAACCGTGGCCAGCGACTTTGCATACGTAATCGCGATGCGCAACCCGGTAAAGCTGCCGGGCCCAACGCCGACGGCGAGACGGTCGAGCGTATCGCTCGAAACGCCGCTCTGCGCGAGCACGCGCTGCACGAGCACGAGACCTCGTTCGAGCGCGACGTTGCCCGGCTCGCGCGCCGAAGCGGCGACGCGACCGTCGCGCACGACCGCTGCGGAGAAGGCACCCAGCGCGCCCTCCATGGCAAGAACGTTCAATGCTTTTCACGAAGAACCAGCACGCGAGGTTCCTCGCCGGCGCCCTCCATCTCTATCTCGTACCGGCGCTGCGGAAGAATGTCGGGCGCATTGCGCCACCATTCCACGAGCACGACCGAATGGCCGTCGAGCGCCTCTTCAAGGCCGAGCTCGGCGGTTTCACGCGGATCGTCGATGCGAAAGAGATCGATGTGGTCGATCGGCGGCTCGCCGTCGTAGTGGTGCCAAAAGGTGAAGGTCGGGCTGAAGGCCTGATCGGCCCCGTGAAGGGCCCGCACGATTGCTCGCACCAACGTAGTCTTGCCGGAGCCCAGCGGCCCCGAGAGGGCCACGACGTTGCCCGGCTGCAGGCGTCGCGCAAATGCCTCCGCAAATGCGTTGGTAGCCTCTTCGGAGGGAAGAGTTACGCGCAGTGCGGCGATCCTGGGAAGAGTCGAGGAGCATTATTCATGAGTGCAGGTAAGTATTGAACAACGATATCGTAACGCAGGTCAACGTCGAAGATGAGATGCGAGAGAGTTATCTCTCGTATGCAATGTCCGTTATTGCTTCGCGGGCCCTGCCTGACGTTCGCGACGGCCTCAAACCCGTCCAACGCCGAATTCTCTATGCGATGCGCGAGATGGGGCTCGATCCCAGCAAGCAGCATCGCAAATGTGCCGGCATCATCGGCGAGGTGCTCAAATCCTATCATCCCCACGGCGACGGCTCCGTCTACGACGCGCTCGTGCGCATGGCGCAGG
>JBAPZS010000206.1:0-1859 GCA_049285355.1 Candidatus Cybelea sp.
TCGAAGAGCTGGGCTGATCTCCAGCCGGGGCTGATTGTGCCTTGCCGGCAAAAACGCCGTTCGTTATCGTTCCGGTGCCGGTTAGGTAACCGCCCTTTGTATTGTAGATAAGGAAGACTATCTGCGCTTCTTCCGATGTCTTCGTCTTTATTCTGCCATAGAGGCGGAAATTGTGGGTCTGCCCGTTCATGGTCATTCTGAACGGACCCAAGATATTTTTGAGATGGAATCGCAGGATGGTTGTCAGCGTCCCGGACAACGTCTGGCCTCCTATAGACCACGCGATCGTGCCGTTATACGTTCCAGCGAATTTCTTGTTGGCGGCGTCGGGCGCCGCCATCGGGGCAGCCGCCTGGCGCGCGGCGGAACTCACGGGTCCGGCGTTCGGGGTGCCACCGGGCATCCCGCATCCGGCCGCGGTGACGGCCAATAGTACAATAGCGGCCTTGAAAATGCCGAGATCCTTCATGGTTCCTCCGCTTAGTAGAAAGAGCAAGCCGGGGTCTGTAAGCTCCCCAGCTAAGAGATTATCCCATAGGACCGTTGACGCGTCAACATAAGGTTAACTAATAAAGGTAAACTTAACATGCGAGCGGCCGCCGGCGTCTGGTGACCGTGAGGGTGGCCGCGTGTTCGGCGGATGTACGTGCCGCGGCTGGAACGCATTACACGGACACATGGGAGCGTACGGGTCTGGTGGCCCGCACGGTCTTCAAAATCGCTGAGGCCGTCGCAAGGCGGCTGGTAGGTTCGATTCCTACACGCTCCCGCCACTTATCCCGTCGCTCGAGCCTTAGTCGGCGTCGATGAGCCGCGCCCATCGCGAATGAGAGTGAAGTCGGCTTTTGAGTAGAACCTTACACGAATATGGCTCACGCGGATCGATGGTCGCGAACGGCTGCGGCTTATTCTGAAAGAAGTCGTCGAGATTGTTGAGATACTGCGAGTCATCGGTAGCGCCGAGCGACCTCAACCCCAACGTTTCCTCGGTAAACTTCAGCAGCGTCCCGAACTCGGTTTCAGTGTGGGCGACGGTTTTGCGCTTTGCGTATGGAGAGATGACGAGAAGAGGCACGCGAAATCCCGGACCTGCTGCATCCCGCACGACATACGGCTTCACGTGGTCGTAAAAACCGCCCCAATCGTCCCAGAATACGAAGATGACGGTCGAATCCCAGTACTTGCTTTCTCCGATCGCGTTGACGATGTTCGCGACCCACGACGGTCCACACCAGCCGGACGAGACGCCGGGATGATCGGACGTCAGTATCCCAGGCAAAATCCACGTAACGTTCGCAAGGTCGCGTTTGGGATTCTGGATGTCGTCGAGGAACGTATACTCCGGCATCCGGAAGTTCCGCGTGTCGACTTTTGTTGACCAAAGCCCCTCGTCGCTGTGGCATTTTGACATGTTCGGCCTTTCCGGCCAAAGCCAACTGTAGCGAATCGACGCATCTACGTCGAGGCCAATGATTGCCTGGCACAGCGAGTGCCCGTAGAGGCGCCACGTCAATCCTTTTTCATCGACGCGGTCGGCGAGCGAGGGATATTTCACCTTCGGCAGTGGTCCGCCGGGACCAAAACACGGAAACGGTCCGGTCGGCTTTTTGCTCTCTTCTCCCGTATTCGGGTCGAGGACGTAGGTCGTCGTCGTGTTCGGGGAATCGCAGCCCCACGGTGTGAAGGCGCAGTAGTCGTAGTAAAAGGTGCAGTAGCTAGAATCCTTATTTTAATCGGGGGGATCCACGACGTTGTTGGACTGTCCGGAGAAGATATACTGGTGGGCGGTATACGACTCACTATTGTGCCCCATGAAGAAGTGGTCGCCGATCGCGTAAGTCTTGGCGATCTGCCAATAG
>JBAPZS010000207.1:0-2479 GCA_049285355.1 Candidatus Cybelea sp.
GATTGTTCTTGCCGGTGCGACTGGGCGCGTCGGCGGCGCAACGCTGGCGACGTTGGTGCGTGAGGGAGCGCGGGTTGTCGTGATTTCGCGCAGCCTCGACCGAGCCGTTGCGGCAATCGGCCGATACGCTCCGGCCGCGGGGGATCGTGCGTTCCCCTATGAGGCCGATCTCGCCGACCCCGCAAGCGCCGAAGCTGCAATTGCCGTGTGCGTCGAACGCTTCGGAAGGATCGACGCGCTGGCTTCGCTCGCGGGCGGCAGTCCGCGCATCGGGCCGCTGATCGATTCGACGGTCGACGATTTGCGCACCAATCTCGGCGCATACGTCGAGACGGCGTACAACCTTGCTCTCCCGGCGCTACGCGCGATGCTTACGCAGCCGTTCCGTGCCGGTGCGCTCTCACGCGGCCGTATTGTCACCGTCACTGCCGGCTCGTCTCGCGATCCGGCGCCCGGTCGCGGACTCTTCGGTGTTGCCAAAGCCGCAGTCAATATTCTCATGCGTGCGATCGCGCGCGAACATAAGGCCGACGGGATTGTCGCGAACGCACTCGTACTGGGCGGAGTGCAGATCGAAGAGGCGCAATTGCACCGCACGCCGGAAGAGTTCGCTGCCGCGGCCACGCCCCAAGAGGTTGCCGATTCAATCGCCTTCTTATGCAGCGCCCGCGGAAGCGGGATCAACGGTGAACTGGTCGATGTGAACGCCCGCGAGATTGACTAACATTGTGGCGCCGCTACAAGACGATGCTGGTGCGCGCATCGACGCGCTGCTCGGAAATGCGGTAACAAGTGCCCTTGCGACGCCGCTAAGCCAGCAGAGCTCGTCGAGTCCGTGCCACCGCGGTGCCACGTGACGTCATCGCGAACGAAAAACGCCCTTAGATTTGAGCGTTTCGTGGTAGCGCCAACGGGAATCGAATGCGGCCCTCGTTGTATCAGCTTGTATCAGCGTGCTTCAAAAAAGCGCGGTTTTATTGTGTCTTTCGCTTTGTTGTAGGGCAGGAACGTGCAGCGCGGGTCTCTGGGATGGTGCCCAAATGGTGCCCGACGTGACGGCACCGCTGCCTAAGACGGAGAGGACCGAGTCGCGCCAACACTATGGATACTGACAAACGCGCGCCCGTGAGACGGAGGCGTCGTGCGAGCGGCCCAGGCGGCAATGCTTCGCGCCTTCGATTGGGCCGACACCGGTGACGGCGACCCAGCTGCTAAGCGACAACCCGATCGCGAAAAAGGCAGAGAGTTGCTCACGCGTAGCCCGGAATTAACCCCGATGGAACAAATACAAGAAATGCCACGACGACGCTGTCGTTGGGGATAGGAGCCAAGGCACTTGTAAATGCCGCCCCCCTCCCAGCCGGCTAGGCCAAGCCGATCCAAGCACCGCGATTCTAAGCTGGCAAGACTGCGAGGCTGCTGCGAGCTAAGCTTCCGCGGTGCGAGGTGGCGCAGCTGCAATGCGAGCAAAGCTGCGAGCCGCTCTAGGCTGCTAAGCGAGAACCGTGGCGAGCGCGACGCCGGGCGCGGGGCAGAGGCGCGGGGGGTACGCGAGGCCGTCTTGCGTCCCGATGCGTCGCGCATGGAGCATCCGCGATCACTACCCATGACAGCGCTTTCCTCACGGGAAGGAGATATGGTAGTGAGGCACGGCCCAAAGAGCATAGAGGAACACTGCTGCTATCCCGCAGAGGAAGGCGGCGCAAGCGCAAGCGACCGCCTTTATCATCACCATGAGGCCCATGGCTTCGCCGCCTCGTACCAGGTCTCTTTGCACCGCAAAGTGTTAGTTTTTGTCAAGTATATAATGCTAGTCTTATAAGGCGTGCTTGGACCCCGATGCATCGCGCATGGAGCATGCATGGCGGCATCGCGGGGGGGACTCATGCAGCGGTACGGGCTCGTGCGCGGGGCAGAGCCGCGGGGGCCTCGTCAGCAGCAGATTCCCGGGTTTACTCCAGCATGAATCGTATGCAAAAAACCGGCGATGTAAGAGACAACCAAGCCCGCAACGAGCCAGCTCCACTTCAGTTGTATCCACGCCCGCGCGGTCGAGGCGAGCGGCTTAACAAGGGTGAGCAGACTCGCAATCACTATTGCAATCAGGACGGGTACTGGCGCTAGGAAAAGCGCGTTAAACGGGACCATTTGTACCACAAGATTTAGGTCTTGAAAGAACCATCGGTAAGTGGCCGGGTCGAATGACTGCGCCTCCAGGGAATAAAACGTGTACTGGCCGCCCGGCGCGATCATGTATTGCCCAAAACTAAATGCGACGCAGAGCAGCAGGGCCGCAACGATCGAGCGAATGAAGACCCTCCTCACTTCGGATCGCGCCAGTGGCTTCGGTATCGGGGCGATAAGTGTATCTGTCCCGTGTTCGTCCTCAGATGCCACTTTCTAACCCGTCGATTCCCGCAGTCCAACGACCCTATAGCTCGGAGCAGGTCCGCGCGCGCCGATCGGCGGCTGCGATCCG
>JBAPZS010000208.1:0-1928 GCA_049285355.1 Candidatus Cybelea sp.
GAATACTCTTGCGCTCCTGGACGAAGCCGGGAGCGAAGATGCCGTTATAGGCGTCGCGCTGGATAAAGGAGTGGACCGTATCGCCGTAGGTCGCGATGGTGGCGCGCACGATTTTGCCGTGCGCGTCCTCTAGCACCGTCGGCTTCTGCACCACGCGCGCGCCGCCGCGAACGGCCATCTCGAAGGCGGCATGTGCGTCCTCGACGAGGATCGCGATGTCTTTGACGCCGTCGCCGTGCAGCGTGACGTGGCGCGCGATCTCATCGTCGGGTAGCAGGCTCGCGGTAAGGACGAAACGCAGCTTGTTCTGGGCCAGCAGATAGCTGACGCGACCCCGCACCCCCGTCTCGGGACCGGCGTAGGCAACTTGCTCGAACCCGAAGGCCGACATGTAATAGTGGGCCGCCTGTTTGGCGTTTCCGACGTAGAATTCGACGTAGTCCCAGTCGATCTGCGCAAGCGGATTGCTGCGCGCTTCGGTTGCCGTGCTCATGGCGGACCCCTTAGCGAAGGCGCGTCAGCGGCCCTGTCGCGAAAGCAGGCTACCATGGAAGCATCGGTCGCGCCGTGGCCATCGGTTCGAAGCGCTCTCTCGCAACTCATCGACTATGCGGGTCTCTTCCCGCCGGCGAAACTCGCGATTGCCGACGCGTGGGCCGAATACAGCCGCGCGCGCGCGACCCCGTACTCCTGGATCCTCGGACGGTTCATCATCCCGGCACCGCTGCTACTGGAATTGTCGGAGCGGCCGGGTGGAGCGTTCTCCGTGATCGCCGGCGGCCTCGAGCTCGATCGCGTCGCAACGCTGCGGGCGCACGGCGTCGCGGTCGAAGCGCTGGAAATTCCGCCCGTTACCGGCGTTACCGCCGTTGAAGCGCCAGCCAAAGACGTCGCCGCGGCGGGCTTGGCCGATCTGCCGGTCTACGTCGAGATCTCTCGCGCGCACTCCGATCTGCCGGGTGCGATGCAAGCGCTCTCGCGCGCGCGGCTCGGCGCGAAGCTGCGCTGCGGCGGTCTGACGGCGGACGCCTTTCCTAGCGTACACGAGGTTGGAGCGTTCATCGCGGCGGCGAGTGCGGCCGGCGTAGCGTACAAAGCGACGGCGGGGCTGCATCATCCGGTACGTCACGTTGACGCCGCGACCGGCTTTCACATGCACGGGTTCTTAAATCTGCTGACCGCTGCAGCGATCGCTCCGCGCGCCGATCGGGCGTTGCTCGAGCGGATCGTTGCAGAAGAAGATCCCGCCGCCTTCCGCTTCGAGGAGAGCTCGCTGCGTTGGCGCGACGAGCGCATCGAGACGCGCGAGCTCGCGCACGCCAGGGAGGCGGCGTTCATCGCCTACGGCAGCTGCAGTTTCTCCGAGCCGATCGACGATCTGACCGCACTCGGAATCCTCGGCGCGCCATGAGCGCATCGGCCGACACGACCGATCCGCGTCTCGAGTCCTGGATTGTGGTTGCGCCGGAGAGCGACTTCCCGATCCAAAACCTACCCTTCGGTCTTTTCGAACGCGACGGACGCGCGCGTATCGGCGTAGCAATCGGCGCACAGGTCGTGGATCTCTACGAGATCGCGCAGGCCGGGTTGTTGGACGGCGTCTGCGAGCGCGCGTTGCTCGTAGCCTCGCAGCTCAATCTGTTGCTTGCCGCCGGGCGCAGCGTCTGGACGCCGTTACGTTCACGCCTGTCGCAGTTGCTTCGGACCGGCGGCGATCCGGGCGTGCGCGAGGGGGATCTCGAACGATTCCTCTGCCCGCAAGATGCCGCGATAATGCGCGTCCCGATGGAGATCGGCGACTACGTGGACTTCTACTCATCGCTCGAGCATGCAACGAACTTAGGCAAACTCTTTCGGCCGAACGCCGAGGCCTTGCTGCCGAACTGGCGATGGCTCCCGGTCGGTTATCACGGACGCTCGAGCACGAT
>JBAPZS010000209.1:0-6028 GCA_049285355.1 Candidatus Cybelea sp.
AGCGGCGAAGTCGAGTTCGCGCCGTTTGGCACCTATTGGATGCCGGTACTGGCCAAGGCCACCGCCCGGGTCAAAGGCACACTCGCGACGGAAAGGATCGTTTGGAACGATTATCGCTTTCCGCAGAGCCTGCCGCCGTCGACGTTCCAGGAGCCTCGCCCGCTCCCCGACGCGCGCATCCCGCCCGTTTGAGCCTGCGAATCAGGCCGGCATATCTCGCCGGCTTCGTTGCATTCGTCGTAACCGCGCTCGTCTCGCATCTTCGGCCGACCCCTTATAATAACTACGTCCTGCTGGCCCAAGCGTTGCTTGCGGGACATACGTGGATCGAGTGGCCCGGCGCATACATCGACGCGCTGCAGTACCACGGCCACTACTTCATCATCGAAGCGCCGCTGCCGGCGCTGCTGCTATTACCGTTCGTTGCGCTCTTCGGCGCGCAAACGAATCAAACCGCACTGGGAGTAGTGCTGGCGGCGGTTGCCGTCGGCGCAGCTTGGGAGCTCGGCGAGCGCTTGCGCCTGCCGCGTTCGACCAATGCCTGGCTCTGCGCGTTTCTCCTGGCCGGAACGGATCTCTTATGGTGCGCGATGCTTGGCGATGTCTGGTTCCTCGCGCACGTCGCGGCCTGCTGCTTCACGTTGCTCGCGCTAGTCGAACTTGCCGGAAAGCGGCGCGGCTGGCTGGTCGCGCTCGTTGCGATCTGCGCTGTGGAGTCGCGCTTCTCGATGATCGCCGCCCTGCCGGTCTACGTCTACCTCCTAACAACCAACTCGCAGCAGGCCGCTCGCGCCAGAGGCTTGCTCTCGTTCTGCGCTACGCTGCTGCCGGCCGTCATTGCGTGGATTCTCTATAACGCAGCCCGCTGGGGAACGTGGAACGATATCGGTTACACGACCTGGTACCATCAGGATCAGGCCGGAATGCCGAGCGGCTCGCCGTTCCGGTTGGAGTACCTGCCGAATCAGCTTTGGTCGTTCTTCGTCCAGATGCCGACGCAGCTGCCGGACTTCCCGTGGCTGCGGCCCGAATACTCCGGCGTCGCGCTGCCTTGGACTTCCCCCGCGTTGGTGCTCGCTTTCCTGGCGCGCACGCCCCTGCGCTGCGTGCTCGCGCTCTGGGCTGCGGCGCTCTTGGTCGCGCTTCCGAACTTCCTCTACTACGTCAACGGATTCGCGCAGTTCGGCATGCGGCACGCGCTCGATTTCGAGCCGTTCCTCATAGCGCTGATGATGCTCGCCGTGCGCGAACGCCTACCCCTTTGGGGTAAAGGGCTCATCGCTTATTCGGTCGCCGTCGGCTTTTGGGGGTGCTGGTACTGGCTGCACTTCGTGCGCACGTAGTTAGGGTTGCGGCGCTCAGATCGCGAGCAACTCGTAGCCCGCGCGCAGCTCGCCGGGCTGCACGACCGGCGCGCCGCAACGCTGCCCGATGCAGAGGTAGGCCGCCGGCTGTGGCTCCCGCGGCAGGCGCTCTTCTTGCGCCGCGGCCTCGGTGAGCGTTCGCACCGCGAGAAACGGCGACGGCAGACGGATAGCCGCCTCACGAAACTCGCCGGTTCGAGCGGGCTCGCCGACGATTCGCACCGCAACCTCCGGCGAAAGGTAGCGGCGTAGCGCGCGCGCGTAGGTTGCGCCGAACGATCCCGCGCCGGCGGCGGTCGCCGAATAGACCGCGAGGGTGCGCTTCACGCGATCGTGATGCATCGTGGTCCCACGCAGCGCGTCGAGCCGCAGCAATGCCTCCGCGAACAGGCCGTTGTCGACGATCGGGCGATCGCGAAAGGCGAGGTTTCCGAGAGACTCGCTCGTAGGAAGACGATCGTAGAAACCGCCGGCGCTCGCTTCGAACCGGTCGATCGTTTGCCGCGCGATCGACTCGGCGTGTTCCAGAAAGCGGGCTTCGCCGGATCGTTCGTGCGCATCCAGGAGCGCGCGAAGATACGCGACCTGATCGGTCAGCAGCCCGCGCACCGCGGGAGACCCGCCCGGCGGCAAGACGTGATAGAGCAGTCCCTCGTCGTCGACGAGGCGCTGCGCAACGCTATCGAGGCTCGCGCACGCTTGCGCGAGCATTGCATCGTCGTCGAGCGCCATCGCCGCCAAGCAGAGCGCACCGGCTAGCGCACAGCTCCAGTTCGTGTACGACGTGCGATCCACGTACGGTGTCGCGTGCCGGCGGCGCTCCTCGAGCGGGAGCGCGTAATACGCCTCGTCGGCATCCTGGCTTCCTGCAAAGAGTCCCGTCTCCGGATCGCGTAAGGTCTGCGCAACGTAGTTCGTCGCCGAAACCAGCGTGGCGTGAACGTCGTCGGTGGGCGCGTAGATCGCGAGCGCCGCCAGGACGCGCAGTAGCCCCGCGTGATCTTCGGCCATCTTCTCGAAATGCGGGACGCTCCAGTCGCGCGTCGTCGAATAACGGAAGAAGCCCCCCTCTACGTGATCGTACATGCCGCCGCGCGATATCGCGCGCATCGTCTGCGCGACCATCGCGTAATACCGCTGCGTGCTCGAGAGCCGCCACTCCGAGAGCAGGAACTCGAGCACCTCGGGCTGCGGAAACTTCTGCTCGTACCCAAAGCCGCCGTACTCGTCGTCGTAGTTGCTCTCGAGATTCTCGATGAGCGCTGCGATCGGCGCATCGCTTAGGTCGCTCGACTGCGAAGACGTACCCGCGCTTTCTTCGGATTTCGAAACGCCCAGCGCGGCTATCTCGTCCTTGTGCTCGGCGTACACGCGCGCGACCTCGTCGAGGGCACGCCGCATCTGTTGCGGTGGAAGATAGGTCGCGCCCGTGAGCGTTCGGCCGTCGGGCGTAAGAAACGCCGTCGTCGGCCAGCCGCCCATGTTATAGCGCGCGTTGATGTCGGGGCGGGCGTCGTTGTCGACCCGGATGGGCACGAAGCGTTCGTTAATCGCCTCGATGACGGTCGGGTCGGAGTACGTCGTCTCGTCCATGACGTGGCACCAATGACACCACACGGCCGAGATGGAGAGTAGAATCGGCCGATCGTCGGCCAGAGCACGCTCGAAGGCCTCGGAGCTCCAGGGCATCCAGGCGATATTGTTGGCGCGGTTCGGCCGCGGCGAGAAGCGAAACTCACTCATCGCGATCGGCTGCGCCCTGCAAGAACGAGGCTGCGTAAAACACGGCAATCACCGCATACAGCGCCAAGGCGACGATGCCTGCCGGCTCCAAATGCACGGCCACCGCCACCGCAAAGAACGCTGCAAACGCTAGGCTGATCGCGCCGTAGCGCAGGTGCGTCGTGCGCTGCATCGCGTACACCTCCCGGTCGTAGTAGCCGCCTTCGCTTCGGCTGCGCCGCCACGCGGCTACGGCAACGGAGAGTGACAGCGCGAGGCCGGCGATCGAGTAGAACATCGCGCTCTAAGAGTAGCGCGGCGAGGTGTCGAACGCCAACGACGATGCCGACTACGCGTGCGGCGGACCGGCCCGGTTCGCTGACGACCTATCGCAAGAAACGAGACTTCGCCCAAACGCCGGAGCCGAGCGGCCGCAAGGAGAAGGCGCCCAAGCGGTTGCGCTTCGTCGTCCAGCTGCATCGCGCAACGCGACTGCACTACGATTTTCGCTTGGAGGCCGGCGGCGTGCTGGCATCGTGGGCCGTCCCCAAGGGGCCGACGCTGGCTCCGGGCGATCGCCGGCTCGCGATGCACGTAGAAGATCATCCGCTCGACTACCGGGACTTCGAAGGTACCATTCCGCACGGTCAATACGGCGCGGGCAGCGTGATCGTTTGGGACCGCGGGACCTACGCACTGGCCGAGGGCACCGATCCGGCCGCCGAAATCGCAGCCGGCAAGATCACGTTCGTGCTGCACGGAAAAAAGCTACGCGGCGAGTTTACGCTCGTAAAGATCAAAGGACGAGACGGCGAGCACGGCGATCCGTGGCTGCTGATCAAGGATCGCGACGAGCACGCCGATGCGACCTACGATCCCGTCGACCATCCCGAGTCGGTGAAGAGCGGCAAAACCCTCGCCGAAATAGCGGCCGATCCGAAGTCGAAGACCTGGCAATCGAAGCCGGCGGCGCGCCATGCTGCGGTACGGCCGCGCACGGGCGTCAAACGCGACCCGCTCCCGCGGATAAAGTCGGTCATGCTGGCGACGCTCGTCGCCCAGCCCTTCGACGATCCGGAGTGGCTCTTCGAAATTAAGTGGGACGGATATCGCGCTCTGTGTACGGTTGAGGACGGCAAGCTTTCGCTCGTCTCGCGCAATGGGCTCGACATGCTCGAGCGTTTTCCCGGCCTCTCGGAGCTTGCCGGTGCATTTGCAAGCATTCCGGTGATGGTGGACGGCGAGATCGTGAGTTTGGATTCACACGGCCGTTCCGCGTTCCAGCGGCTGCAAGAGTCGCAGAAGAAACCGGCCGGTCTCACTTTCGCGGCCTTCGACTTGCTCTACGCCGACGGCGCCGATCTGCGCGCCAAACCGCTCGAAGAGCGCAAAGCGCTGCTCGAGCGGCTCATCCGCGACGACTCACTGGTCCTGTATTCCAAGCACGTCGTCACCCGCGGAAAAGAGCTTTTTGAAGTTGCGCGCGAGCGCCGGCTCGAAGGCATCATCGGAAAGCGGCGCACCTCGACCTATCAGGAGCGCCGAAGTCGCGACTGGGTAAAGGTCAAGACCGCCTACGAGCAAGAGTTCGTGGTTGGAGGATGGACGGAGCCTAAAGGCAGTCGCAAGGGTTTTGGCGCTTTGCTGCTCGGGGTCTACGAAAAGAGAGCCTTACGCTACGTCGGTTCGGTCGGCACCGGCTTGCGCGCCGCCGTCATCGCGGATCTCTACGAGCGGCTTGTGAAGATCGAACGAAAGAGTTCGCCCTTTGCAAATCCGGTCGATGCGAACGCTCCCACCCACTGGTCGTCGCCACGCCTCGTCGTTGCGGTGCGCTTTGCCGAGTGGACGCGCGAGGGCTATCTGCGTCAGCCCGCCTATCTCGGTCTGCGCTTCGACAAGCCGGCCGCGGACGTCGTCGCGGAGATTCCGGTAACCGCGTGAGCGCGGAGCAGCGCGTCGGCGTTCGCATCGGTGCGCGCACGCTCTCGCTTTCAAATCTCGACAAGGTATTGTGGCCGAAGGACGGCTACACAAAGGGCGACTTAATCGAGTACTACCGCGCCGTCGCACGGTACGCCGTCGCGCATCTGAAGGGCCGGCCGCTGACGCTGCAACGCTATCCCAATGGAATCGAAGGGCCGACGTTCTTTGAAAAGCAGATGCCGAAGGGAATGCCGGAGTGGATTGGCCGAGTAACCGTTCCCACGCCGGGCGGAACGCGAAGCGAGCTTACTTTTCCACTGTGCAACGACGAGCCGGGCCTCGTCTACTTCGCGAACCTGGCGGCGATCGTTCTGCACGTATGGACCTCGCGCGTTCCGACGCTCGACGAACCCGAGTTCGTACTCTTCGATCTCGACCCGGGCGAGAAGTGCGCGCTGCGAACCCTCGCAAAGGTTGCGCTAACGGTCCGCGATCTCTTGGCGGAGATCGGTCTGCGGGCGTTGGTAAAGACGACCGGCGGGTTTGGCGTGCACGTCGTGGTACCGCTGGGTTCGGGATACTCATACGAGACGGCCAAGGTCTTCGCGGAGTTGATCGCCCGTCGCGCCGCCGCCGCGCTCGGCGACCTCGCGACGTTGCTGCGCGCGGTCGCCAAGCGCCCGTCGAGCGCCGTCTATGTCGACTACGTCCAAGTCGGGCTAGGCAAGACGATAGTGGCGCCCTACTCGGTTCGCGCGCGCGACCGGGCACCGGTATCGACCCCGCTGCACTGGTCCGAGGTCGAGGCCTTCGCTCGGACCCGCTCGGCGACGGCCCCGTGGGACGAGTTCGCAAAGTACACGATTCGGACGACGCCCGGTCGCTTGGCGCGCGAAGGTGACCTTTGGGGACCGAAATTCTGGAAGGTGCAGCGGCTGGAGGGAGCGAGCGCCAAGGCCCGGCGGCTTTGGAATAGCGTGAAGGGGTAGCAAACGGACTGCAGCCTTGGGTAGAAT
>JBAPZS010000210.1:0-2725 GCA_049285355.1 Candidatus Cybelea sp.
ACCCTATTTCGCGGAGGAGCTGGTAAACAGTGCGGTCGTCGCTCGCGAAGCGCCGCGATATGAGGCGGTCCCTCTGAGCATACGCGCAGGCATGCTCGCGCGTTTCGAGCAGCTTCCCGAGGCGGCCAGGCACATTCTGCTCCGCGCGTCGGTCATCGGACGAAACTTCGATCCGCTGCTGCTCCAACGGCTCGCGAATGCTCCCAACGAGGCCGTAGTGGCGGCGTTGGTACGGGCGCGCGACCTGCAGCTGGTGCGCGAAGTCGGCAGTGCGGGCGCCTTCTCGTTCCGCCATGCCATCACGCGCGAGATTCTTTACCGCGAGTTGCCGGCATTTGCCGCTCGCGCGATTCACCGCGAACTTGCCCTTCTGCTCGAAAGCGACGAGTTCCCGACCGATGCCGCCGACGTCGCGCATCATTGGAGCGCGGCGGGCGATCGCTCCCGAGCAACCCGAGCGCACGAGCTCGTGGGCGATCGCGCCCTCGAGCGTCACGCGCATGCCGACGCGGAAGCGGCGTACCGCAGCGCCGCAGCCACCCGCGCCGAGACCGACCCCACCTACCCGGAGTTATGCGACAAGCTCTCCCGCGCGCTTTCCATCAGCGGCAACCTGACCGAGGCGTGCGCGATGGCACAGCGCGCCGTCGACGGATACGCTGCTGCAGGCGAGCCGGAACAGGCGGCAGCGCTTTCGATACGCCTCGCTCGCCGTCACTTCGAAGCCGGGCGTCCCGCCGATGCGAACGAAGCCGCGCGCCTCGCGCTGCGCCTCTGCAAAGACCAAAGCTCTATCGCCTACGACGCACGCGTCACGCTCGCTCACTTCGCGGCACTTCAGGGAAAGTTTGGCGAAGCCGCCGAGCAGCTGCATTCGGCCGAGCTCGTCGCAGGGGACCATCCGAAAAACCATCGCCGTAACTTTTATGTCGTTCGCGCCGTCACGCGCGCGGCATCGCGTCAGCTGCGCGCCGCATTCGCAGATTACCAGCGCGCGATCGATATCACTCGCGAGCTCGGGGACCCCGAGCAGGTGGCCTGGGTATTGAGCAACTACGCCAGCCGCGCGATCTCTGCCGGGTACACGGCCCGAGCGGTTGGCGCCTACCGCGAAGCCGTCGAAAAGGCTCCCCCGAACGAGTTCGGCAAGGTCGGTGCGGTAGCGGCCCAAGGCTTAGCGTACGCGTACCTGCTCGCCGGGGAGCTCGGTGAAGCGCGGCTCGCACACGAGCGCGGCCGCCAGTCCACATCGTCAACCGCGCACGCCCAGATCGGCGCGATCGTAACCGGCCTGCGCTTAGCCTATCTCGGCGGCGAGCCGCTCGACCCGGATCCTCCCGGGAGTGCCGACGCACTCGCGACCGCCTTCGGCTCCGGTGAGACCCAAGAGATCGGCTTGCTCGCCGGCTGCGTGGCAGCGCAGTACGATGCCGCCGGCCGGCAAAACGATGCGGCCGCGCTTCGAACGCGAGCGTTGGCTACGCTAACCTCGGTCGACCTTTCGCTTTGGCTGCTCGATCAGCTTGCATCGAGCGATGATGCCGGCGAACGTCGCAAAGCGCGTTCGCTGTTGGCCGAGGCGGCAGCCGATGCGGACTATCTCGCCGCGCGCGCTCATCTCGTGCTTTTCGACGCTCGCATCGCGCGCCGCGAACGCAAAACGGAGAAGGCAAAGCGGCTGGCCTTGGAGGCTGCGAGCCGTTTCGAGGCAATCGGCTGGCCCTGGGAGCGTGCCGCTGCAATGGAGGTCGCCGGACGGCATGCCGAGGCCGCGACGATCTACGAGCGCCACGGCTACGTTCGCCAGCAGCGGGAGCTCGAAGTGAAGCGTCGCCGGACGCGCCATCGGGCGGGCTCCAGCCGCCTGACACCGCGCGAGTTGGAGGTGGCCCGGCTAGCCGCGGAGGGCAAGACCAATCGTGAAATTGCTACGGTACTTTTTATCAGCGAACGCACCGTGGAGACGCACGTCGCCGCCATTTTCGATCGCTTCGATTTCACGTCGCGCCGCCAGCTCGCCACGCTCGTCCCCGATTCCGGATCCTCGAGTTTGCAATAAGACTTTTCTACAAGATACCGAAAGCCGCGCGGCATGCGTTGGGTTGTCACGGGAGGTCTCGGATTTATCGGGTCTCACTTCATCCGGCTGGCGCTCCGGGAACGGCCGACTCTCGAGATCGTCAACCTCGACGCGATGACCTATGCGGGAAATCCCGCCAACCTTCGCGACCTCGAAGACGAACCGCGTTACCGGTTCGTCAAGGGCGACATCTGCGATGCCGCCGCCGTGCGGGAAACCATCGGCAACGAGGCAGACGCGCTAGTGAACTTCGCAGCCGAAACCCACGTCGACCGGTCGATCGAAGATCCGCGCTCCTTCCTCCAAACCGATGCCCTGGGAACGCAGGTGCTCCTCGAAGCGTTACGCGCGGGTCGCGTCTCGCGTTTCGTTCAAGTCTCGACCGACGAGGTTTACGGTCACGTCCCCGAGGGCGCGTCGCGCGAAGGCGATCCGCTGCGCCCTCGCAGTCCGTATGCGGCCAGTAAGGCTGCCGCCGATCTGCTGACGCTCGCCTATCACACGACGTATGGCGTTCCCGCGCTCATCACGCGCGGAAGCAACACCTACGGCCCAAATCAGTATCCGGAGAAGATCGTTCCGCTCTTCGTCACGAACCTGCTCGAAGGGCGGCGAGTGCCCGTCTATGGCGACGGACAGCAAATC
>JBAPZS010000211.1:0-7830 GCA_049285355.1 Candidatus Cybelea sp.
TGATGGACATGGAGATGGTGCAGTACCATCCCACCACGCTCGCGGGGAGCGGCTTCTTGATGACCGAAGCGGCGCGTGGCGAAGGCGCCTACCTGGTCAACTCGTTGGGCGAGCGGTTCATGAAGAACTACGCGCCGAATAAGATGGAGCTGGCCGCGCGAGACGTAACTTCGCGCGCCGAGGCAACCGAGATTGCGCAAGGGCGGGGCATTGACGGAAACGTCCTGCTGGATATGCGTCATCTCGGTCGCGACGTTATTCTGCGAAAGCTTCCGCAAATTCACGAGATGGCGCTGGATTATCTCGGCATCGACATGATCGACGATCCGGTTCCGGTGCGACCCGGCATGCACTACGAGATGGGCGGCATCAAGACCGACGTCGACGGTGCGACCGTGGTGCCGGGCCTATACGCCGCCGGAGAGGTAGCCTGCGTCAGCGTGCACGGCGGAAATCGCCTCGGCGCGAACTCGCTGCTCGACACGATCGTCTTCGGCCGGCGTTCGGGCAAGGTGGCTGCCGAATTCGCGAAGCGCACGGGTGCCCTTAGCGGCGGAGACGATCTGCTCAGGAGCGAGCAAGACCGCTTGCGCGATCTGCTGGCGCGTCCCTACACTGGCGAAACGCCTGCGGGCCTGCGGTTGGAGCTGGCGATCATGATGGATAAGCTGGTCGGCCTCTATCGTGACGATGCCGGCTTGCGCGAAGCGCTCGAAAAGATTGCGGGCTTTAAGAAGCGCTACGAAACGATCGCGGTCGGCGATAAAGGGCGCGTCTTCAATCAAGCGTTGACGTTCGCGTTAGAGCTGGGGTATTTGCTCGATTGCGGCGAGACGATCGTTCGCAGCGCGATCGTGCGCACCGAGAGCCGCGGCGCGCACACGCGTACCGATTATCCCGAGCGTAACGATACGGACTGGCTCAAGCACATTTTGGTGACGCATCGCGGCGCAGGGGAGCCCGAGCTTTCGTACCTGCCCGTGACGATCACTCGCTGGAAGCCCGAAGTACGGAGCTACTAGGACACTAAATGGAATTCACCATCGAGGTCGGACGCTACAATCCCGAAGGGATCTACCCCGAAAACGCGGTCGCGGGCGAACCCTATCCCGCGCCATGGGATCGTTCGCCGGTCCGCCGCTACCAGACGTTTACCGTCGACCTCCCCGAGCACGCCGTCGTTCTCGACGCGCTCATCGAGATTCGCGAATACCAGGACCAGTCGGTCGCAGTTCGCTGCGCCTGCCGCAGCGCGATCTGCGGTTCGTGCGCGATGTGGGTCAACGGGCATGCGCGGCTAGCGTGTAAGAGCCGGCTCACCGAGTTCACGCAGGATGGAAAGACGCGCGTGGAATCACCGCCTTCAATGCCGCTTATTCGCGACTTGGTCTGCGACATGAAGCCGTTCTGGGATAAGCACTTGTTGGTGAAGCCATGGCTGCAAAACAAGCAGCCGATTCCGCCGCCGGATGAAGAATATCGTGTACCCAACGCGTCGATGGAAGAGCTTATCCAGGAGGTCAGCTGCATCAGCTGCGGTGCCTGTCTGATGGACTGCGAGTCGTTTGCCGTCAACCAGGATTTCTTAGGCCCGCAGGCGCTAGCGCAAGCGTACCGGTATGCCGGCGACCCCCGCGACGCCGAAACGAAGGAGCGGTTGGGCAGTTACAGCGAGGCGGGCGGTATTTGGGACTGCACGCACTGCTACGAGTGCGTCACGCAGTGCCCCAAAGGCGTCGCGCCGCTCGAACAGATTTTGAAGCTTCGCCGGATGGCGGTGGACGCCGGCTTTACGAACAATGCCGGCACGCGCCATGCCGACGCCTTTGCGGAGTCGGTTCGAGATAGCGGACGGCTCAACGAGCTGACGCTCATGCCCAAGTCGGTGGGTTTCTTCAACATCGTCGATCAGCTCAAGACGCTTCCGAGTGCGTTTAACCTGATTCGTGCCGGCAAACTTCCGCCGTTGATCCATAAAAAGATCCCCGGCATCAATCGCATCAAAACCATTTTCGAACGTGTCGGAGGTCGCTTTAAGTGAAGGTCGCGTTTTGGCCGGGTTGCGTCTCGAAAGGCGCCTGCCCGGAGTTGTACGTCTCAACCCAGGCCATCGCCGGCCCGCTCGGGCTCGAGCTTCACGAATTAACTGAAGCGCCGTGTACCGGGGCGGGGGTCCTCAGCGAGCAGAATCCGCCGCTCGCCGACGCGCTGAACGGCTTGACGCTCGCAATGGCGGAGGCACAAGGTGCCGACCTCATGACGATCTGCTCGACCTGTCAAGGCGTGCTCTCGAACCACAACTATCACCTAACGCACGACCCGGAACGCATGGAGCGCGCGAACGCGACGATCTCGGATCAAGGCTTCACCTACCGGGGGACGACGAAGGTCAAGCATCTGCTGTGGATGCTCTTCGAGGATATCGGCATCGAGCGGGTCGCGGCGGCCATCAAACGCAAGCTGACCGGCCTAAAAATCGCGCCCTTCTACGGTTGCTATATTTTACGCCCGGAGGAGTCGCTCGGATTGAAAGAACGTCCCGAGCGCAAGAACTACCTCGAACGGCTCATCGCGCTCCTCGGCGCCGAGGCCGTGGAGTATCGTGGTGCGACCAAGTGTTGCGGGTTTCCGATGCTTACGTTCAATCGCGATAAGGCGCTCGCCATGGGCGGCAACCACATCATGGAGGCCAAGGACAAGGGCGCGGACCTCTTGGTTACACCGTGCCCGCTCTGCCACCTCAATCTCGACGGCCAGCAGCCCGACGCCGCGCGCGTCATAAAGAAAGATATCGGCGTACCGATCTTTCATCTTCCGCAACTGCTGGGCTTGGCATTCGGACTCGACCCGGCGGAGCTGCGCCTCAATCATCACGTCGTTCCAACGGCAAGCGCGCTCGAGAAGGTCGAGCTTAAGGTTTAGGCGGCTCGCTAACTATTTCGGTTCGACCTTCACGCTCGTCATGGCGTCGCCGCGTCTGATCGCATCGAGCGCTTCGTGCCCCTCGGTCATCTGGCCGAATACCGTGTATTGCTTGTCGAGAAAACGCGCATCGTCCAAACAGATGTAGAACTGCGAGCCGGCGGAGTCCGGCTGAGACGCGCGCGCCATTGCGACCGTCCCACGCCGATGCGGGCGCGCATTAAACTCAGCCGGGAGGCGGTATCCCGGTCCACCCGTCCCATCCCCGGTCGGATCGCCACCCTGCACGACGAAACCCGGCTCCACGCGATGAAACGTAAGACCGTCGTAAAATCCCGCTTCGGCAAGCTTTATAAACGCGGCGCAATGCAGCGGCGCGTCGTCGGCAAAGAACTCGAAGACGATATCGCCGTGCTTTGTCGTCACTCGCACGCGCGAGCTGCGCGCGCGCTCCGTGAGCTCGCTTAGTTCCGAGGAGTGCGGCAGAGAGTGAGTCATTGGGTCAGGGTTGGACAGTCTGCAGGTCGTGTCATGCCGCTTTCCGGCAGGCGATTCGACCCTCCGACTCAAACCCGGCACGCGTGGAGATCGAACCGCTGATTCGAGCGATCCCAGACTTTCCGATTCCCGGGATCCTTTTTCGTGACGTCACCCCCCTGTTCAAGGATAAGCAAGGGTTCCACCAAGCAGTCGACCTTTTCGTCGAGCGTTTCAAGGGCCGGGGGGTCGACTACGTCGTGGCGATTGAAGCACGCGGATATATCCTCGGTGCGCCGCTGGCCTATGCCATCGATGCCGGATTCATTCCGGTGCGCAAGCCGGGAAAGTTACCGTACGACAAGCTGCGCGAAGAGTATGCACTCGAATACGGGACGAACGCGCTCGAGATTCATTCCGATGCGATCGGTAAGGGCGACCGCGTCGTGGTCGTCGACGATCTGCTCGCGACGGGCGGTACCGCGGCTGCGACGGGCCGCTTAATCGAACGTCTCGGCGCATCGATTGAAGCCTTCGCTTTTTTGATCGAGCTAACCCAACTGCGCGGACGTGAGGCGCTCGGCAATGCCGAGGTCGTCGCGTTCGTTTCGTACTAGGAACGTGGGCGTGCCGCGCGTTCTCGCCGCGATCGGAACGGCATCGGTGTTCGCGATTATGCTCTTCGCCGCGCTCGTCTCAACCGGCGCGGCTCGGCCTCACCCGACACCCTCGCCATCACCCACACCGATCGCGGATCCGGCGATTACCCAGCTCGCGCGCCAGCAGTTCGTTGCGTGGCAGGCCGGCACGGTTAACCAGCATCTCTACTCCGCGCAAGTGCTCGATAAGCTCACCGAAGCCAAGATAACAGAGACGTCACGCGGCCTCGGGCAGCTCGGAGCGCTGACCGGCACCGTCTTTATCGGCCCCTGGCTCGACCCGAGCTTCCCGCCGGGCGCGCACGGCTACATCTATCAGATGCTGTGCATAGACGGCAACGTCTACCTCTGGCTCGCGCTCGACGCGCAGGGAAAGATCGCCACGATCTTCTTCCGGAACCGGCTCGACGCCGAGACGGTCACGCCCACCCCAAGCCCCTTGCCGTCTTAGAGTTCTTCGAATCCGGGCGCTCGCTGGCCCGGGGCTGTATAATGGTCGGACGGTCATGAGCATCTCCGAGCTTATCGAGCGCGTTCGTTCCTACGATCCGTCCGTGGACGGAGAGCTGCTCATGCGCGTCTACGAGGTTGCAACCGCGGCTCACCAAGGCCAGCGGCGAGCCTCCGGCGAGTCGTACATCGAGCACCCGTTGGCCGTGGCCGGCATCTTGGCCGAGCTCGAGATGGACCATCAAACGATTGCTGCCGCCTTGCTCCACGACGTTGTGGAAGATACCTCCGTCACCTCGGAGCAAGTTACCGCACAGTTCGGCGAAGAGGTCGCTCGCCTCGTCGACGGCGTCACCAAGTTGACGCGAATCCCATATCAATCGAAGGAAGACGCGCAGGTAGAAAATCTGCGCAAGATGTTCTTAGCGATGGCCAAGGACATTCGCGTCATCATCATCAAGCTGGCCGACCGCTTGCACAATATGCGGACGCTGGGAAGCCTGCCTGCCCCCAAGCAGCAGGCGATCGCGCGAGAGACGCTGGACATCTACGCGCCCATCGCGCACCGGCTCGGAATCTGGAAGATCAAATGGGAGATCGAGGACGAGTGTCTGCGCTATCTCGATCCGGGCTCCTTTCACGACATCGTCGAGCGAGTCGCTAAGACGCGCCGCGAGCGCGAAGCCGACGTCGAGCGAGCGATTGCGCGCCTGCGAGACGAGTTCAAAGAGCTGAAGGTCAACGCCGAGATTCAAGGCCGGCCGAAGCATTTTTACTCGATCTATTCAAAGATCAGCAAGGGTCGCGATTTTTCGACGATCTACGACCTCACGGCAATTCGGATCATCGTCGACAGCGTTAAGGACTGTTATGCGGCATTGGGCGCGGTTCATGCGATGTGGACCCCGTTGCCCGGGCGCTTCAAAGATTACATCGCGATGCCGAAGCCGAATATGTACCAATCGCTGCACACGACGGTCGTCGGCCCGAGCGGCGACCCGCTCGAGATTCAGATTCGGACCTGGGATATGCATCGAACCGGCGAGTACGGCATCGCGGCGCATTGGCGTTATAAGGAGGGCGGCAAAGCCGACCAGTTTGAGAACAAGCTGTCGTGGTTGCGCGCGCTGCTCGAGTGGCAGAAAGACATGCGCGATTCGCGGGTCTTCATGGAGAACCTCAAGCTCGATCTTTTCGACAGCCAAGTTTTCGTCTTTTCGCCACGCGGCGACGTCTACTCGATCGTCGCCGGTGGGACGCCGCTCGATTTCGCCTATCAGGTACATACCGACGTCGGAAATCATTGCGTCGGCGCCAAGGTAAACGGCCGAATCGTTCCGCTCGACTCTCAGATGCAAAACGGCGACATCTGTGAGATTCTCGTCAACAAATCGAGCGGTCGCCCTTCGCTCGACTGGCTGTCCATCGTCAAGACCTCCAGCGCGAAGCATAAGATCAAGCAGTGGTTCCGCAAGGAGCGCCGTGAGGAGAACGTGCTGGCCGGGCAGGAAGCGCTCGAGCAAGAGTTGGCTCGCGCGGGCGTTCGCACCGATCTCGCGCGCGGGGAACTGATCGACAAGATCGCGGGTCGCCTGAACTATACTTCGCCGACCGATCTTTTCGCCGCGATCGGTTTTGGCGACGCGTCGGCGCAGGCGGTGGCAAATCGCCTTCGCGACGAGATGAAGCACGATAACGTCGTCGATTTAACGAAGGTCGGCCGCAAGCCCGCGGCGCGAAAGGGCGTTCGCCGGTCGAGCGGCGTGCGCATCGCGGGCGTGGATGACGTCCTCGTGCGCGTCTCCAAGTGCTGCTCTCCCGTGCCGGGCGATCCGATCATCGGTTACGTTACCATCGGCCGAGGCGTCAGCGTGCATCGCGCCGACTGCCCAAACATCGGTTTCATGAATGCAACCCCCGAGCGCATCATGCACGCGCAATGGCTCACCGATGCCGGTCTGACGCATCAGGTCGACATCGAGGTAGAGGCCGACGACCGGTCGCAGCTGCTGCAAGACATCATGGGTGTCTTCTCGGAGCTCAAGACGCAAGTCAGTTCCGTAAACGCGCGCGTTCGCAAGGACGGCGTTGCGGTCGCGAGCCTCACGATACAGATTCGCGACCTCGACCACCTCCACAAGCTCCTCACCAAGCTGGAGACGCTCAAAAAAGTCCGCCGCGTCTATCGCGTCACGAAGCGCGAGCGCGCCGCCCTCTAGCCACGAACGTCGGACTCAGGAGGTGTGACCACCGCCCAGATCGTCGTGCCGGCGCTCGCGGCGTTCGCAGCGGGCGCGATGAACAGCGTAGCGGGCGGAGGCAGCTTCCTGTCTTTCCCAGCGCTCGTTTTCGCCGGCGTACCGCCGATCTCGGCCAATGCAACGAACAATGCCGCGATGTGGGTCGGCACGATTGGAAGCGCGCGCGGATATCGCGAGGAGATACGCGAGCATCGCTCACTCTTGCGTCCGGTCGTTATCGCGAGCGTCGCGGGGTCGCTGCTCGGCGCAACGCTGCTGCTGATCACGCCGCAGGCGCTGTTTGAAGATCTGATTCCGTGGTTGCTGCTCTTCGCAACCGCACTCTTCGCCGCGAACCCGCTGCTCGTGCGCCGAACCGGCGGACCGGCGCGTCACGCCGCATGGCAGATCGTCGCCCAGTTCGGCGTCGCGGTATACGGCGGCTACTTTGGTGCCGGCATGGGGATGTTGATGCTCGCCTTGCTCGCCTTCTCGGGACTCCCAAATTTTAACGCGCAGAATGCGATCAAGAACGTGCTCGCCGCGATCATCAATGGCGTCGCACTCGTGCCGTTCCTGCTGGCGCGCATCGTAGACTGGCGCTTCGCCATTCCGATGTCGCTGCTCGCTTTGCTCGGCGGATATTGCGGTGCGCGCCTCTTTCGACGGGTACCGCAGCCGATCTCGCGCGCGATCGTCATCGTCGTGGGGATAGCGATGACTACAGTCTTTTTTGCTCGATCCTTTTGACGAAAAGTGACGACGGTTCGCTCGCCTTTGCAGGTTGGCAAAAAAGCCGATTCGAAAGGCCGAGGTAAAGCCCACTATATTGCAAGAGCGACGAGGTTTTTAGATGTCTTTTCTTAGATTTCGCGCGATTCTGCTTGCGGCCGGTGCCCTTTTAGCGATCTCGGCGTGCAACGGAACCGGCGCGGTACCGCCGCAAGCGGCGGCAAGCCTGGGCGCTTCGGCGCCCAACGCTGAGGCGGCATTGCCGGCCGATACGACGTCCATCCTAAAGCTGTTGAAGAAAGACGTCGTAATCGCCTCGACCGTCGATTCCGGCAACGGCGATACGGGAC
>JBAPZS010000212.1:0-9957 GCA_049285355.1 Candidatus Cybelea sp.
GAGCAGCGCCAGCTGCTTGGTCTGATTATTGAGAATCGTAGTCGGGCGCGCCAGCGTGTACAGGTGGTATTCGAAGTAGTTCTCCTGCTGCACCATGTTCGCTGCAGCTTGCGAGGTGACGTGCGCGATCGTCCGAAGCGCCGAGTAAAGGTTCACCGGAGACACAACGTTCACGTTGCCGGCCACGAGCTGCAGATGCGCGTTTTCATAAGATTCGCCGCTCGTGTTCGAAAGCGTCACAAGACCCGTGAGCGCCAGGCGGCTATTATCGGCCGAGATCACTCCAACGTACTCGGCCTGCCACGCCATACCGCTGGTCAGGTAACTCAAATCAAGCGTTTCGTCGGAGGCTTCGGCGCTCTCGACGTCGAGAACGAGCGTCGGGCGGTCCCGAAAGCTCACGGTACCGTTGGGAAAGAGAATATGCCCTCGCACTCCGGTTTCAATTCCGTTACGGTACTGCAGGACGACCACGTCGCCCGCGATGCTGAGCACCTTCGCCATCTCGCGCGTGTCGCGTTCTCCCGCAAAGCGAGCTTCGTGCACGACCGTTACGTCACGCCCGAGATATTTTCTGAGCAGCGCGCCCTGGTCGAGCAAGTCAAAGTCGAAGTTTTGCTCGCGTACCGCGATGGTATTAGTTCCGCCTACGGGCTCGAGGAGCGCCGAGGTCGCATCCATGTTCGCGCTGACGTCTCGCCAAGCGATACGGTTGAGGCCCTCGTTCAATCGAACGATGCGACGGTCGTGGATAAGCGCCGTTCGCCATTATAGACGGTCACGTTGACGAGCTGACGCGCGGCGACGGTACTCGTTCGCTCCGGAGGATCGGCCACTAGTTGTGCCGGGGCGACGAACGCAAATAGTAGAAGTACGGCCGGCCAAAGATGCTTCACTCGGCACCTCCGTTGAATTGGTCTTAGTCAAGAAACGGCTAGCTACGTTGCGATGTGACTCGACGAATTAGCTGTTCGAGACGCGATCGACATGCGCGAGCCAAAAATCGAAGCTCGCCCGCGCTTGCGCTTCCAACAATGCATGGCCCGGAACCACTTCACGATTGAGCCGGCGCGCGAGCAGCGATCGTTCGCCATAGTTTGCATCCATCACGACGTCGGCGCTTTGCAGTTGAGCGATAAGCTCGTCGGGCAGAGGCGCATCCGGCGGCAGCGTGCTCACGACGATCTCCGGCGGATTGGCGTCCGGCCACGATTTGGCTTCGAATCGCCGACAGACTGCCGCGACGCGTTCGGTATCGCGGCCCCAGACGAACGTGTACACATCGTTCTCTTGCAGGGCCGCGAGAATTGCGCGCGCCGTGGCGCCGTACCCCAGCACGCCGATGCGTTTGAGGGCTACGGGTTCGTCGAGCAGCGTCTCGATCGCCGTGCGAGCACCGACGCCGTCGGTCGTCGTGCCTAAAATCTCGCGTCCGAAGAAGACGGTGTTGACTGCCTCTACGCGTCGGGCTTCCTCCGTCAACGCGTCGCAAACTTCGAACGCCTCTTCTTTAAGCGGATACGTGACGTTGCACCCGGTAAAGCCATCGTTGGCAAGCCGGCGAATCGCCCGAGCGCCGTCGCCGCGCGCGACTTTAATGGCGACGTAGTCGCCGTCGATGCCGCTCTCGTCGAGAAAGTCGCGGTGCAGGGCAGGGCTCCCGCTATGCGCGACCGGATCGCCGATGAGCGCTAATCGCATCATCGCCGGCCCCGCAACATCAAACGTTCGAAGAAACGGAAGAATCGAGTGACCGGGAAGTCCTTCAATTCAATTGGCTCGGTCAAGATCGTATAGAGACCGCAGAGCTTTCCTCCCAAGACGTCGGTGAAGAGCTGGTCGCCGACGACCGCGATCTCGTGGCGCCGCATCTGCAACCGGCGTTTGGCCCGCAAGAAGCCGAACGGCAGCGGCTTGAGCGCGTTCGGGATACACTCGACCTTAAGTTGCGCGGCGACGCCGTTCACGCGCTGCGATTGGTTGTTGGACAGCATGACTATCCGAAAGCCCCGGTCGTGGGCTCGAGCAACCCAGGAGAGATGCTCGTGACCGAGCTCGGTCTCTTGGAAGCCGAGCAGCGTGTTATCGAGGTCAACGATCAGCCCTCGAATCCCCGCGGCCTCGAGGTCCTCGTGGAGCACGTCGTGTAGGCGGGGAGCGAAGCGATCCGGGCCGAGCATAGAGCCTGCCTTCGCAAAGGTTATCCCCGGTATCCTCGGGGATCTGCACAGGCCCTCCACTCGCTCGCCCGCTCGCTCGCTCAAGCCTCCACATCTTTGCCTAGGTAACCACAGCCAGCCCACAAGGATTTCGGCGGCAACCCCAATATCTTGTGGCATTGAGTCTTTTGTGACACAATAGGTATCCTATCCGCGGTCGCGTGAAGCCATCGCGCTCGAACACTTGTTCGATATGGTGGAGGAAGCTACATGAAGTTCTCGCGCACCTATTCCGTCTCCGGCGATCCTTATGCCGGCGTGGCGTTCGAGCCTCGGACGTCCCGTATCGTCAACCCGAACGGCTCGGTCATTTTCGAGGCCAAGGACGTCATGGTTCCGGCCTCGTGGAGTCAGGTTGCGGTCGACGTGCTGGCGCAAAAGTACTGCCGCAAGGCGGGCGTACCGAAGCGCACGTTGCGGGTTGTCGAGGAGGGCATGCCCGAGTGGCTTCAACGCTCGGTCGCCGATGGCCCAGCCCTCGAGGAGCTGTCGCGCGACGAACAGTTCGGACCGGAGCGCGACGCGCGTCAGGTTTTCAACCGCATGGCGGGGTGCTGGACCTATTGGGGCTGGCGTTACGACTACTTCGATTCGGAAGACGACGCGCGCATCTACTACGATGAGATGTGTGCGATGCTCGCCCGTCAGGTCGGCGCGCCTAACTCGCCGCAGTGGTTTAACACCGGCATGCACTGGGCGTACGGCATATCCGGCCCCGCGCAAGGGCATTGGTTCGTCGATCCGGCCGACGGCACGTCGCAGGCTTCCGCCGATACGTTTAGTCATCCCCAGGTGAGCGCTTGTTACATCCTAGGCATTGAAGACGATCTCGTTAATGAGGGCGGAATTTTCGACGGCGTCGTGCGCGAGGCGCGCATCTTTAAGGGCGGCTCGGGCAGCGGCGCCAACTTCTCTAAGCTCCGCGCTGCGGGGGAGAAGCTAACCGGAGGCGGCACCTCGAGCGGCTTGATGTCGTTCCTCAAGGTGTTCGATCGCGCGGCCGGCGCGATCAAGTCGGGCGGCACGACGCGCCGGGCTGCCAAGATGGTCGTGCTCAACGCCGATCATCCGGACATCGAAGAGTTCGTCAACTGGAAAGCGCGCGAGGAACGCAAGGTTGCCGACCTCGTCATTGGTTCTCGCATCTTCGAGAAGCAGCTCAATGCGATCATTTCGGCGGCGCACGATACCCGCGTGCCCGATAAAGCGCGCCTCGACCCAGCGCTCAACACTTCCTTGCGGAATGCGATCCGTGACGCCGTGCAGGCCGGCGTTCCGTCGGGGGCGGCGCAGAACGCGCTCGACTACGCGCGCCAGGGCTATACGCGCTTGGAGGTGGAGCAGTACGACACGGCTTGGGATTCGGAGGCCTACGTCACCGTCTCCGGACAGAACTCCAACAACTCCATCCGCTTGACCAATGGCTTCTTCGACGCGCTCGACCGCGACGAGGATTGGCTGCTCACGGCGCGCACGACCGGCGACGTCGTCAAACGGATCAAGGCGCGCGATCTCTGGGAGCAGATCGCCGTCGCGGCGTGGCAGTGCGCCGATCCGGGTCTGCAGTTCGACGACACGATCCAGGAGTGGCACACGTGTTCCAACGACGACCGCATCAATGCTACCAACCCGTGCGTGACCGGCGACACCCTCGTTGCATGTGCCGACGGCCCCACGCGCATCGAAGAACTCGTCGGCAAGGCCGCATTCATCATCGGTGGCGACGGCCGGCCGCATTTCGTGAGCCAGATCTTCCCGACCGGGACCAAGCCCGTCTATCGTCTTAGCACGCAGGCCGGCTATGAGCTCAAGCTCACGGGCGATCATAAGGTTTGCACCGAGAATCGCGGCGACGTCGCGGCGCTCGAGCTTCAACCCGGCGACCGCATTGCGCTCAAGGGCTCGGGCTTCGGCCGCGTCTCACTCGACCCGCGGATCGCCTTCGGCATCGGCGTCGCGGTCGCGCGCGGCAACGTTACGTCGCTGCTCGGCTCGCGCAGTCTCACCATCACGATGCACGACGATGAAGCGCCGGTCTTGGCCTACGTCGCCGACGGCATCAACAACGCAAAGGCCGAACTCCGCGGCGATGGCCGCGGTCACCGCCAGACCGCGGTTTCCGCGCCGCTTAAAGGGTCGGGATCGCGCGTCTCGACCAACGACCGCCGCGTCGTCGAGCTGTTTTCCCGCTACGCCGTTCTCGACGCGGGAAGCACGGGAAGGCGCCTGACGGACGCGGCTTACGAGCTCGATGAGGATTCGACGGCAGCCCTGCTTCGCGGTCTCTTCACCGCCGACGGAACGATCGCAAACGACGGTGCGCCGTCGCAGCACGTCTCGCTCGATTCAAGTTCGATAACGCTCCTCAAGCAAGTGCAGCACCTTCTTCTCTCCTTCGGCGTAAAATCGGCGCTCGATTCGAACGGTCGCAAAGACTTCGTTACCAATTCCCCCGGCGGCAAAACCGGACTCGCACCGTTTCAAGTCGTGCAAATGCATTCGCTTATCGTCTGGGATTCCTCAAGGCGCGGCTTCGAGCGTTCGATCGGCTTTCACAGCGCTTCGCTGAAGTCTCTCGCGCTTCGGAACTTAAGCGTGGCCGCAGACGGCGGCCGGCTCGAGGACGAGTTTCATTCGATCGAGCCTATCGGCAATGAACCGGTCTTCGATCTCACCGAGCCCGAGACCGCGCACTTCATCGCCAACGGTATGCGCGTCCATAATTGTTCAGAATATGTCTTTATTGATGACACGGCGTGTAATTTGAGTAGCCTAAATTTGGTCAAATTCTTAAATGATGACGGCAATTTCGACGCCACGCGCTTCGCCGAAGCCGCGCGCATCTGGACGACCACACTGGAAATTTCGGTAACGATGGGACAGATGCCGTCGAAGCGCATCGCCGAGAAGAATCATGGCTATCGCACGCTCGGACTAGGATATGCAAATCTCGGTACGCTCCTGATGCGCATGGGCTTGCCCTACGATTCGGAGGAAGGCTTCGGCTGGTGCGGCGCCATCACGTCCCTAATGACGGGCGCCGCCTATCGGACCTCCGCGGAGATGGCGCGTCAGCTCGGACCGTTCGCGCGTTTTGAAGCCAATCGCGAGCCGATGCTGCGCGTGATCCGCAATCATCGCAGCGCCGCTTACGCTGCAGACCCCGGCGCCTACGAAGGCTTGACGGTAACGCCGGCAACGCACGCGCCGACGCTCTTTACCCAAGCGACGTGGGCTTTGGCGCGCAAGGTGTGGGACGAGGCGCTTTCGATCGGCGAGGTCGCCGGTTTCCGCAATGCGCAGACCGTTGTAATTGCGCCGACGGGTTGTCTTACCGGGAACGCGCTGATCTCGACCGACCGCGGGTTAACGCGTCTGCAGCGCTTGGGCAATGTGGACGGTGAAAAGTGGCAGGACCTCGACGTCCGCGTGCTCACGGACGACGGCGAACAGCGCGCGAGCAAGTTCTACATCAACGGGATCTCGCCGACTCGGCGAATCAAAACGAATAGCGGTTACACCATTACCGGGACGCCGGAGCATCGCGTCAAGGTCGTCGAGCCTCGCTCCGGCGAGCTAATATGGAAGCGCTTCGGGGAGGTTGGGCCGGGCGACACCGTCGCGCTATCGCTGGGCGGCTTCGCCGGAACTCCGCACGTCGTCAACCTGCCGCCGCTTGGCGAGGAGCATTGGACCGCCGACTTCACGACGACGACCCCCACTACGCTCACTGGAGATCTCGCAGAGCTTGTCGGGTATTTCATGGGCAGCGGAGCGCTGCACGCCAAGGGTCTTCGGCTCGGCGTGCCCAGCGAAGATACGGACGTATGCAACCGTCTCGTGACGCTGGCGCGACGCCTCTTCAACATCGAACCGTCGCTTGCGAGCAAGGGCGATCGCACCGACATCGCCGTGCACTCCGTCGCGCTTGCAATGTGGTGGCAGGCGTGCGGTTTCGCCAAGCATCACCCCTCGACCGACGCGCGGAGCAAGAGCTTCGTAGCGCACGTTCCCGACGCTGTTCTCGCGTCGAACGATCCGGCGATCTACGGCGCCTTCCTGCGCGGACTCTTCGAAGCTGACGGC
Organism: Candidatus Cybelea sp.; assembly: GCA_049285355.1. Lineage (GTDB taxonomy): Bacteria > Vulcanimicrobiota > Vulcanimicrobiia > Vulcanimicrobiales > Vulcanimicrobiaceae > Cybelea. Next base: position 6,306 of record JBAPZS010000212.1, read on the forward strand.
ACCGTCGTCAACGGCTCCGTGCATCTCACGACAGCGAACCCGAGCCTCGCGGAAGATCTCCGCACGGTGCTGCTTGCCCTCGGCATTCCTACGAACACGCGCATCGATAAGGCCGGCTGGAGCGGCGCCGATCTCTACGTGCTGCGGGTCCGCAACGCCGCATACACGCAGAACTTTCTGCGTCGCGTCGGATTCCTCGGGAATCGCAAGCATGCCGCGGTGCGCCCGTGCGAGACGTGGCAGGGCACCAAAGGCGATCGCGTCTTCGTGCGTAAGGAGGTTCTCCGCACGCTGCTCCCCCAATCGAGCGAGCTCTATCCCCGCACGGCACTCTATGGCTACCGCCATGCCGGCGCGATCAGCCGCACGGCGGCAACCGAGCTGCTCGAACGCACGGGCAGCATCGAGCTCGAGACGGCGCTCACCTTCTTCTACGACGACGTCGTAGCGAACGAAGATGGCGGCGAGCAGCTCACCTACGATCTCTCGGTGCCGGCCAACGTCACGTATTTCGCGAACGGCTTCATCTCGCACAATACCATCGGGCTCGTCATGGATTGCGACACGACCGGCATCGAGCCGGACTTTGCGCTGGTCAAGTTCAAGAAGCTCGCGGGCGGCGGTTACTTTAAGATCGTCAATCAGTCGGTCGATGCCGCGCTGCATAAGCTCGGGTATTCGCAAGAGCAGATCGACGCCATCGAGACCTACGCCAAGGGCACCGGCACGCTCGAGGAAGCCCCGCATATCAACCGCGCCACTTTGAAGGTGAAGGGATTTGACGAGGAGGCCATCGAGCGGCTGGAAGTGGCGCTGCCGAGCGCCTTCGAGCTCCCGTTCGTCTTCAACAAGTTCGTGCTGGGCGACGCGTTCTGCAAAGAGCGGCTGGGATTGACCGACGAGCAGCTCAACGACTGGAACTTCTCGCTGCTGCGCGACGGCCTCGGCTTTACGACGCAGCAGATCGAGGAGGCCTCGGCACACATCTGCGGGCGCATGACGGTTGAGGGCGCGCCGTACCTGAAGGACGAGCACCTCAGCGTCTTCGATTGCGCAACACCGTGCGGGAAGTACGGTTCGCGCTATATTCGACCGCTCGCGCACGTCGACATGATGGCCGCCGCGCAACCTTTCGTGAGCGGAGCCATTAGCAAGTGCGTCGTTGGCGAGACACTCCTGACGACGGAGCGCGGTCTCGTCCGCATCGATTCGCTCCATCGTGGGGAGCCTGCGGATGCCTTCCGCTCATTCGAGCTTGGCGTAGCCTCCCTAAATGGCAGCCGCTCGACCGACGCGTTCTATTACGGCGGCCGGCGCGCGGTGCGTGAGATTCGCCTCCGCTCCGGCCATCGAGTGATCGGGACGCCGAACCATCGCGTCTTGGTATGCGGCGACGACGGCCTGAAGTGGCGGCATCTCTCGGACATCCGCTGCGGAGAGTACGTCGCAACGCAATACGGCGACGATATGTGGGCAAAAGAACCGGCATCGCTGACTGATTTCCACGCGTCCCCGCCATACGGATCTCAAAAATCCGTACGCATACCGGAGCGGATGACGAAGGAGCTTGCGTTTTTCCTCGGCGCGTATGCGTCGGAGGGCCACACCGCGCGGGCGACCTACACCATCGAAGTCACGAACTCGGTCGAGGATGTGTTGGGGCGGGTGATCAACTGTGCCCGCTCCGTATTTGGAATCGAGGGAAATCTCAAACAACCGCCTGACCGCTGCAGCAGCGCCAGCTTTACCTCCAAAACGATCGTTGAGTTTCTCGAATACCTCGGTTGCGGATCGCGCGCGAGCGAAAAACGGATCCCCGACGCCGTCTTGCGTTCCACGCGCGAGCACGTCTTGTCATTCCTCGAGGGACTATCGCTCGACGCATACGTGACAACCAATGGAATGGCGAAGTGGGCGATCTGCCTCGATTCGGGCGCGCTGCTTGACGACTTGCAGGCGGTGCTGACGAACCTCGGAATCGTCCATAGCCGCATCAGCAAGTACAACAAGGAGTATCGCAAGTCGTACGGTGAGGTCTATGCCTCCGGGCGTCAGGCGAAAAAGCTTCTAACGTTCGTCGCTTTCCCCGAGCCGGCAAAGCTAGCGCGCTCGTGGAGTCTCTTGAGCGCCGACTACGCTCAAAGCACGGCAGACGTAATACCCGGCGTCCAAGGACGGGAACTCTACGAGCTAATCCCAGCGGGGAGATCAGACCGAGCTCGCACGAACCACACCTACCTTTTGGATCCCCGCACGAAGCACGTATCCTGGGAGACGGTCCGCAAGCTGAGCGAACAGGTCGAGCTTCCACAGTGGCTCGACGAGATCGTCAACCGTAACCTCCACTTCAGCCCCGTGGTTCACGTCGACGACGCCGGGACGCGCGAGGTCTACGACATTTCGGTCCCGGTAACGCACGCTTTCGTTGGGAACGGAATCGTTAACCATAACACGATTAATTTTCCACAGACCGCGTCGATCGAGGACGTCAAGGAGGCGTATCGCTACTCACGCGAGCACATGATCAAGGCAGTCGCGCTCTATCGCGACGGCTCGAAGCTCTCGCAGCCCCTGGCCGCAAGTTACGAGTTCGGCAGCGACGCAACCGAGGCGGAAGCGGCGAGTTCGCAACCGCAACCCTTTACAACGCCGCTGCAGATCGCGGAGAAGATGGTCTATCGGTACATCGCCAAGCGGCGGCCGATGCCGCAGCGCCGCAGCGGTTATACGCAGAAGGCGACGATCTCCGGGCACAAGGTCTACCTGCGAACGGGCGAATACGAGGGCGGTCAGCTCGGCGAGATCTTCATCGACATGCACAAAGAGGGCGCCGCCTTCCGCTCGTTGATGAACAACTTCGCGATCGCGATCTCGCTGGGGCTACAGCACGGCGTGCCGCTCGAAGAGTTTGTCGAAGCCTTCACCTTCACGCGCTTCGAGCCTAACGGGCCCGTCGTCGGCCACGATCACATCAAGATGGCGACCTCAATTCTCGACTACATCTTCCGCGAGCTTGCGGTCAGCTATCTCGGCCGGTACGACCTGGCTCACGTGCAGCCGTCCATGCAGATGGATGCGATGGGGCCCGAAGAGCGCGACGATTACATCGCCGAGGAAGAGGGTGACGTCAACGTGCGTCCCGTGGGCGTAGTGGAGATGCTGCATCCCGTAAGCACGCATCTGCATCTCGGCCAGCACCCGCCACAAGGTTCTGCGGCAGCTCCGCCGGCGGCACTGCCCGCCACGCCGAAAGTGCCGTCAGTTACAAACGGCAGCAACGGCTCGGGAACGGCGGTCGCAACGCTGGTTCGAACCGAAGCGGTAAACGCCTCAAAGGCTAAGGGCTATACCGGCAATGCGTGTTCGGAGTGCGGGCAGCTTACCATGGTGCGCAACGGCGCCTGTGAAAAGTGCGACTCCTGCGGAGCGACGAGCGGCTGTAGCTAAAAACTACCACTAAACTCCGGCCAAGGCAGCAATGCGCGTTCCGATCTATCATATCGATGCCTTCACTGGTCGCCGATTCAGCGGTGCGTGTGTGCTGTATATGGAAGGCGAAGCCGAGACCTAAGGAACTCGTCTCACGGCCGGATCACAAATCGGCCGCCGTCCGTGAACAGGATCACGAGCAGCATGGAGATCAGCATCAGCT
>JBAPZS010000213.1:0-2237 GCA_049285355.1 Candidatus Cybelea sp.
CCGAAGAGCACCGCGCAGAGTCCGAGCAGACGGTATCCCCAATCCTTATTCATCGAAGGCTCCCAATGTGCGGGATCGCTGCTTGCCGAGTTCCTCAACGATGCACCCCAACGCGTCTCGTTTCGAACGCACGGCAAAAACTATCAAAGGTCCTGAAAGTCTCAGCAGGCCGCCGGAACGAATGATACGATTCGAACCCTCGTCTTTCCGAGGCATCTCGACGTTGCCGGTCCCTTGTGCCTCGGCGCTCGTGCGGCGTGGAGCGGCCGGCGTCCAGCGGCGTCATAGAACTCTCTTGCTACCTGGGCACCCTAGTGCAGGTCGTCATCGACGAGCTCGGCGGCTGCCCCTTCATCGCGGGCTGGTGGAACTCGAATGTATATTTTGCCCCATTATAGGTGCGAATCACGGCGCGCGCACCGTCGGCCGGATATCCGTCGAGCCACTGCGAACCATCGAAGCTCGCCGAGTGGCTGTAGCGCGTGTAATACGAGCCGGGCTTGAAGAGCGCGATGATGTTCCACTGCTTGGCTGCCGGATCGTAGCCGATGTAATTCGAGCCGTACAACGCGGGCCGACCGTTCTGCGGCGAGAAGGCGAAATCGCCGCGCACCCATGCATCCCAAGAGCGATTTACCGCGTGAAATCGCCATGTTATCTTATCGCTCGTATCCGTGACGCAGTCGAACGCGCCGACGATCGCGTTCAACCCGGCGTCGGGAGAGTTCCCGCTGGAAGCAGTCCCCGTCGTGCTCAACCAACAGCAGAACGAAAGCACGCCGACTCTGGCGCAGCCGACTAGACGCCTCGTAGAGAAAGTCATCGCGCGCCTACTTGCGACGAGCCAGGCTGTACGTTATGAGCGAGGATATCGTTGAGAACGTGGTCGGGTACTGCGTCGGGGCGCGAAAAGTTCAGTGCAGCGCTGATGGCGGCCCCGTATGCGGCCCGCCGATTTCGCTGGCTAAGAGAAACCGTCGGCGCGAGCGCGTGATAGGGGCGCAGGTTCGGCACCGAGTCAAAAGACGCAACCATCGGAAGCGCCATCGCATCGTACGTTGACAGTGGCTGCATACCGAGCATGATTTCGATCGTGCGCAGGACGCTCACGGTGGCGTAGTGCTCGCTATGCAGCCCGGGACGCGCATACGGGGAGACGACAAACAGGGTCGTGCGCTGGTCGCTCACGTGATCCGGGCCATCTTGCGCATCATCTTCGATGATGAACATCACCGAGGCTGGCCAAACCTTTGAATGCGATAAGGCATCGACCATTTGCCCGAGTGCGTAGTCGTTCTGCGCGATATACGACGCGGGCGCGAGCTTGCCGACCCGACTGCCGTATGTGTGATCGTTGGGCAACCAGATGAATTCGAATTGCGGCAACCCACCGGAACGAACGTAGCTTTCAAACTCTCGGCGCCATTCCTTCGCTCGATCGAGATCGCTGTAATCCAGATTCCATCCGGCATAGTGAGGATCTATTTGGCTTTTCAGACTCGGTACGTTGGCAACCCAAGGACTGCTGGGCCCGCTCCCCGGATCGACGAGTTCGCCGTAGTCTCGAAACGAGACATGGGCTTGACGCGCGGCGTCCCAGATGTACCCCGCCGATGCTCCACTCGCGCCGTCGCCGTTAATGTCGGCGATGGTGCGGCGACGGTCATACGACGACGGCCAGAAACGCTCGCTGTAGTCATTGACAAATGCTGCATCGCTCCACAGGTGACCTGAAGCGCTCACCTCGCCACTCGTGTAGGCATTGTCATAGAGCCCATATTGCGCGGCGATCGCATGCTCGTTCGGCGTTACTCTCGCGCCGAACCAATTGATGGCCCGGTCCCCGTTGCCTTCGCGCATGTCGCCCAAGATCTCATCATACGAGCGGTTTTCCTTGAGCACGAAGAACACGTGACGAATTGGGCCATTTTTGCGCACAACGGAGCTGGTGAACGCCGTATTCCATCCACTAGAACCTTGGGGGTCTCCCCCAATTCTGAGTGCATCTGTGGTGTCGTATGCTCGCAGCGAGCCGAACTCGATCGCTGCAACGTAGCCCGTATCGCCCTGGTTTTTCATCTCCGGATTGGGTCGCGCGCCCTCGCCTTTGCCATCCAACACGTATAGCTGATCATCGACGAAGGCGACGTCCGTTGGGTACCATCCCGCTTGCATCCGACCCAAGAGGCGATCGCCTCGCAACACCGCGACGGAGTTGGCTGCGCCTAGGCTTACGT
>JBAPZS010000214.1:0-5703 GCA_049285355.1 Candidatus Cybelea sp.
GGATACTAGTCCGACGAGCGCCTCCCGCCAAAAATCTGAAGCAAGGCAAGGAAGATGTTGATCGCATCCAGGTAGATGCTGGTCGCCATCTGGACCGCAGTCAAGCCGTCGCCGCCGGCGCGCAGCCGCGCAAAATCGATCAGCACCAAACCCGAAAAGATCACTAGCGTCAGCCACGCATAGGTCTCTGGATGGACAACCTTGACGAAAATTCCCACGATGCCGAGCACGACCAGCCCCAGCAACGCAATCATGAAGATGCCCTGGAAGCGGCGAAGATCCAGGCCGGTCGCGTAAACGACGGCGCCCAACGCGAACATTCCTAGACCCGTGGTAAGCGCTGCGTTCACGACGACGTCCGGCCCGAAGGCCCGGACGTACTGACCGATGACCGGTGCGATACCGACGCCTTCACAGAACGTGAACGCATAGAAGAGCAGAAGCGAGAGCGCCTCGTTCGAGCGCGTCGCGTTGATCGCGATGAGCAAGATGAAGCCGACGATTATCGCGATGATGCCGACTCCCGGTGCTAGTCCTTGAAAGACCCACGCTGCAAGTGCGCTGACGCACATCCCGATGGCGGTGATGCCGAGCACCTGCGCCAGGAGTGACTTCGTGGGGACGGCGGGGGCTAGCGGCGCCTGTCCATACGGCCCTTGGGGTTGAAACCGATAAGCCATGACGTCTTCTACTATCCCCGTTCCGAGCGCCGGGTTGCAGGCGCGGCGATATCCGTTCGATAGGTTAAGGCGTCCGCGCCGAGCCGTCCGGCAAGTCCCTTGACGCTCTCATAGGCGCGGGAGCGCGCCTCGTCGAGACTCTCACCGAGCGCGGTAACCGTAAGCACGCGGCCGCCCCCGGTGCTCACGCTGCCGTCCTTCAGCGTCGAGCCGCCCCAAAAAGCCTGGCAGCCCGGGTCGAGTCGCACGTCGGGATTGAGACCTTGCAATGGCGTATTGCTGCGCGGGTAATCGCTGGTTGCGAGCACGACGCCGACGCAGTGCGTCGACAGCATCGACGCTTGCGAAAGGTCCATCGCGCCCGTCGCAACGGAGTGCAGCAGCAATGCGAGATCTCCGGCAACGCGTGGTACGAGCACCTGCGTCTCCGGATCGCCGAAGCGCGCGTTAAACTCGATCACGTGCGGTCCGGCGGCATTCCACATCAGGCCGCAATACAGCACGCCGACATACTCTTCTCCTTCGGCGAGCAGTCCGCGCAGGACGGGCGCGAGAATGCGCTCGCGCACGCAATCGTAGAGATCGTCGGGGAAGCCGGCCGGCGGCGAGTACGCGCCCATGCCGCCGGTGTTCGGTCCGGTATCGCCGTCGCCCGCGCGCTTATAGTCGCATGCGCCGCCGATCGCAACGATCGCGCGACCGTCGCAGATCGCAAAGACGCTCACCTCGCGACCCGTGAGCCGCTCCTCGAGCAGCAGGTCGAGGCCCCCGCCGGGAATCGTGCCGAGCTCGTACCAGCCGGTGACGAGCGCGCGCGCCGCTTCGGCGTGCGGCGTGACGACGACGCCTTTTCCAGCCGCCAGCCCATCGGCCTTGACGACGACCCCGCCTTCCCACTCCTCGAGAGCGTTGCGTGCGCCGTCGAGCGAATGTACGATGGCGGCCTTTGCCGTCGGAACGCCGTGACGCTCCATAAAGCGTTTGGCAAAGATCTTGCTGGACTCCAGGCGCCCGGCGGAGCGATTTGGACCGAAGACCGCGACTCCGGCCTCGCGTAAACGGTCGCCGACGCCGGCCGCGATCGCAGTCTCCGGGCCGAGCACCACGAGATCGATGCGCTCGGAAAGAGCCCGCTCGGTCAGCGTCTTTCCGTCGGTTGCCGAGATCTCCCAGTTCTCTCCGCGTGACGCGGTGCCGGCATTCCCCGGTGCGGCGAAGATCGCGCTGCAGGACGGCGATTGCGCGAGGCGCCACGAGAGCGCGTCCTCCCGCGCACCGTTACCGACGACGAGGATGCGCATGAGTTAGCGAGTCACTCCCACTCAACGGTAGCCGGCGGCTTCGTGGTGATGTCGTACGCGACGCGATTGACGCCGCGCACTTCGTTGACGATTCGCGCCGACATGCGCTCCAAAAGCTCGTGCGGCAGACGCGCCCAATCGGCCGTCATGCCGTCTTCGCTCGTTATCGCTCGGATGGCGACGAGATTCGCGTAGGTGCGTCCATCCCCCATGACGCCGACGCTCTTCACGGGCGTCAGCACGGCAAAGTACTGCCACGGGTGCGGATCCAGTTTGGCAGCGTCGATCTCTTGCCGAACGATCGCGTCGGCCTCGCGCAAGATCTCCAGGCGCTCGTCCGTCACGTCGCCGATGACGCGCACCGCCAATCCGGGACCCGGAAATGGCTGGCGCGCCACGATTGCGGAAGGTAATCCCAGCGTTCGCCCCAGTTCGCGCACCTCGTCCTTGAAGAGCGCGCGCAGCGGCTCGATGAGTGAAAGATTCATCTGCTCGGGGAGACCGCCGACGTTATGGTGCGACTTGATTTTGTGCCCGGCCTTGCTCTGCGGCGTCTTCGACTCGATGACGTCGGGATAGAGCGTGCCCTGCACGAGGTACTTGACGCCGGCGATCTTTGCCGCCTCGGCCTCGAAGACGGCGATGAACTCGTGACCGATCGCAACCCGCTTGCGTTCGGGATCCTCGATGCCGTCCAGCTTTCGCAGAAAGCGTTCGCGCGCGTCGACCGCGATCACGTTGAGATGGAGCACGTCGCGAAAGGCCGCGATCACCTCGTCGGACTCGCCCTTACGCAGCAGGCCGTGATCGACGAAGATGCAGGTAAGCTGTTCGCCGATTGCGCGCGCCACCAAAGTCGCCGCGACCGCCGAGTCGACGCCGCCGGAGAGCGCGCAGATCGCTTTGTCCCGGCCAACGCGTTCGCGAATCTCACGCACTGCGGTGTCGAGAAACGACCCCATCTCCCACTCGCGCCCCAATCCCGCGATTTCGTGAAGGAAATTGCCCAACAGCATCCGGCCGCATTCGGTGTGCACGACCTCGGGATGGAACTGCACACCGTAGATCTTCTTCTTCGGGTTGCCGAACGCGGCAACGTGGCAGCGCGCCGTCGAGGCTAACGCGTGGAACCCGTGCGGCAGCGTGACGATGGAGTCCCCATGAGACATCCACACGCGCGATTCTTCCGGAACGCCATCGAAAAGCGGCGTCGCGCGATCGGAGATCAGGAGCGTCGCCGGCCCGTACTCGGCACGTTCGAGCTGCACGAGCTCTGCACCGACGTCGCGCGCCAGCAACTGCATGCCGTAGCAGATCCCGAGAATCGGGACGCCCGAAGTTGCGATCGCGGGATCCATCTGCGGCGCACCCTCGGTCAGTGTGCTCTCGGGCCCGCCGGAGAGGATGAGCGCGTCGGGACGCCGCAACGAGAGCGTGTTCCACGACGCGTCGTATGGAACTATCTCACAATAGACGCCCAGCTCCCGCGTCCGGCGCGCAATCAGCTGACTGTATTGCGCCCCGAAATCCAGGATCAGAACGGTTTGCGGCATCGCCCTCCGCTACGCGGCCGCCGCAGCAGCCTGCAGTGCCGCATCGTAGTCCGGTTCGTTGGCGACCTCGGGAACGATCTGCACGTACGAGACGGTTTTGTCCTTGCCGATTACGACGATCGCGCGCGCCAAAAGGCCGAGCTCTGCGATCAGCAATCCGTAGTTCGTGCCGAAGCTGCGATCGCGATAGTCGGAGAGCATCGTGAGCTTTACGTCGCCCTCGGCGCCGCACCAGCGGCCCTGCGCAAAGGGGAGGTCCATGCTCACCACGGCTGCTTTCACGCCGGGGGGAAGCTCGCCCAACCGCTGATTGAACTTCCGCGACTCCAACGAACAGACGCTGGTGTCCAGTGACGGCACGACGATCAGCATCACGGCTTGCTCGCCCGCATCGGTAAGTATCTCCGGCGTTACGCTCGAGAGATCCGCCGCGGTCAGCGCAAAGTTGGGCGCCGGATCGCCACGTCGCAGCTGCGGCCCCAACAGCGTCATCGGCTGCCCTTTGAACGTTACCGCCCCGGCACGCTCCTGAATGTTATCAACGGTCATATGCCACCTCGTAAAGCAAAATCGAATGTCTTTATGTCAACACGTCCGGGAGCCGATTGGTGTCGCGCGCCATGACGATCTCCATCGCGATCCGTTCGCCGACCGAAACGTCGCGACCCCAGCGATAGGCGGAATACGGCGTGTATCGGGTCCCCGGCGAGCCCGGAATGCGCAGCGAGACGTCGTAGCAGATCAGCTCTTTTGGCGGTCCTGCCACGATGACGCACTGCAGCGCGAACGGTCCGATGATTCCAGGCGGTCGAACCTCCTTAGCAGCCGTGACGAAACGCTCCCCCATCGCGAACGCCGGCTCGAGCATGGATTCGATAAGGGTCGTTGCGATATGTCCGGCCTCTTCCAAGCTCATCGAGATATTGCGGACCGCCTCGAATGCCGCCGGCGGCACGTTCCGAAACCCTTCCAAGTTTGTCTGGCGCCGCGTATCGGTGCCGCAGAGCTCGAGCTCCTCTAGGAGCGGCGAGTAGAAAAAATTGAGATTGACCGAAGGCCCCAGCGCGTACTCCTCGATGCGCGCCGAAGCGAGGCCGCGTGGATTCAACGATCCCTCGGCCATCAGGCGGTCGGCGGTCGCGTAGTATTCCTCGGGTGAGGACGCGAGAAAGAAAGCGCGCTCGAAAGAGACGCGCGCGTGCGGCGCCTTGACCATAACCAAGCGATCGATTTCGTCGGGGGACGCATATCGGCGGGGGTACCGGATCGAAGCCTTCGCTAGTAACGCGTACTGATCCGTGCCGCCGTCACCCTGAGCCCCTCTAACGCGTTCCTCGGCGCGCAGGAGCGTCCGGCTGCCGAAAAACGGGACGAGCATTCGACGCTCGATCTCATCGTAATCGTACTGCTGGTGCAGGTAGACCTCAAAAGAGCGGTTCGGAACGAAGACGACGTTATGTTCGAAAAGCCGCTGCTGCACGTCCTCGCGCAGAACGTCGGGAAACGTTTCGACCTCGAGGACTTCGTCGACGCAGCCGCGCGCCACCGGGGACTCGATGTGGCCAAAGTACCGCGTGTAGGTTTGCTCTCGGCCCTTTGCCGTGACGATGAGGTTACGCAGACCTTGAGCGCGCGCGCCGTAGGCGACCTCGAGGGCCGAGTGACTTCCGATCGAGCAGAGCGTCAACTGTGAAGGATCGTACGCGGCCAGCGCTCGCGCGACGTACCCGCTCACGAACTTCCGAGCAGCTTTCGAGCCTGTGGACTATCCTGATACTCCACGGTGAGAATCGCCTTCAACTGCGCGGCGGCGCGCCGCGACTGACCGTCGGTCATCCGCAACAGCGTCGTGTAGCACCAGTAGAGCAGCATCGGTAGGTCACGGTCGCGCGGATAGACCTCCTGCATGGCTACGATGGACTTGGCTACTTGGTACGTGGGGTCGCTCTCCTGATTTCCGTAGTTGTAGTCCAGCATGAAGTTGATGTGCTTGAGCTCGTTCTCGATTCCGAGAATGGACATGCCCAACGGTCCGAAGTACTCGTCCGCGGGTGCGAGCGTCGTGAGGTACGCTTCGTGAGGCATCGCGGTAACCGTCGTGATGACCCGAATCGGATCGACCGCCTTCAACCGCGCGATAAAAACTTGCGCGTTCGCGACGTCCTGCGT
>JBAPZS010000215.1:0-2597 GCA_049285355.1 Candidatus Cybelea sp.
GTCGACGACGCCGGCCTGCAGCTGGGCAAACGCGGCCTTAGCGTGTGCGAGCATTGCGGGATCCGCCGCAGGTGCCGCCGTCCCGGTGGGCATCGGCGTCGCGATCGCCGGCACGGCCGGCGGCGAAACCGGCTGCGCCGCCCCCGACGATGAAGGAGGCGTCGTCACGAGCGTGCTTGCCAGCACCATCGCGAGAAGCATGGTGTGAATCATGTTAACTCCTTTGTTAATAACATGTGTTAGCGAATATCGTGCAAACGTTGCGCGATGAAGCTCCATCCGTCCGACGAGATCGAGACAGAGCCCGAGAACGGTGTCGCAAACTCGTAGATGACGGTGAAGAGTATCGCGATGAGTCCGACGAGGATCGCCGTCATCAGCAGTTGCGCGGGCCGGTTCTCGACCCCAAAGATGAAACAGAACGCGATCATCGCTAACGCTCCGGCGACGAGCGCGAACCAGAGAATCGTGGGAACCGACGGAGCCGCCTGAACGAGCCGTACGCGGCGCGCGTCGAACAGGCGCTTCACGCTCTCCATCGCGGCCTGCTGAGCGTTGGATTCGCCAGGAGTGCGGGGCGAAAATATGTCGACGCGGTACGCGACATCTTCGACCAGCGCGGTGTCCGAGTCGGGAACGTCCGCGTTTGCCTCCATCGCGGGCCATTCGACGGTCATGACCGCCTGCGCGTACTTCGCGATCTCGCGGCGAATGACCGATCGGTCGCCGGGCGGGTAGCCATCGACCACGTGATAGAGATTGGCGGCGGCATTGACCTCGTTCTGCACGTTGTCGACAGTCGTGTCGTACTTCTGCCACACGACCACGACGACGAAGCCGAGCACGACGGCATAGAGTACGCCGACGGCCGAGAAGAGGTAGCCGGCGACATCGTTATGACGCCGCAGCACTTCGCTGCGCAGCCGGCGCTGCACGAGCGCATGTAGCCCCACGAAGCAGGCCACCACTAGCAAAATAATGGCGAGCTCGCTGATTGCCTCCGGAATTCGCAAGATCGTGTGGGTGAGGACGGCCACGGTCCTACTTCAATTACTGATGAGTTCGGCTAAGGCCTTGTCGAAGATCTTCGGCGCCTTTCCGCCGAAGAGGATGCCTTCGTTCCCGCCGATCTGCTTGCGCAGCTCGATAAGTTCGTCCCGCAGCGCGGCGGCCTTCTCGAATTCGAGATTCGCCGCGGCCTCGCGCATGTTGCGCTCGAGATCGCGCGACATCTTGAGGGCGACGTCGCGCGGCAGCTTCTCCAGCCTGATCTTCGCTCCGTTCTCCTCGGTCGCGCCGATCATGCTCAAGATGTCGTGGATCTGCTTGCGCACCGACCGCGGCTCGATGCCGTGCTCGAGATTGTACGCTACCTGCATCTCTCGGCGGCGGCGCGTTTCGCCGATGGCGCGCGCCATCGATCCGGTCATGACATCGGCATACATGATGACCTTGCCGTCGACATTGCGCGAGGCGCGTCCGATTGTTTGAATCAGCGAGGTTCCGCTGCGCAGGTAGCCTTCTTTATCCGCATCCAGGATGCCGACCAGTGAGACTTCGGGCAGATCGAGGCCTTCGCGCAACAGATTGATGCCGACCAAGACGTCGAAGACGCCGAGCCGCAGATCGCGTAGAATCGCAACCCGTTCGAGCGTGTCGACCTCGCTGTGCAGGTACCGGACGCGCAGCCCATTCTCGATGAGGAAGTCCGTAAGGTCCTCGGCCATCTTCTTGGTGAGCGTCGTCACCAGGACTCGCTCCTTACGAGCGACGCGTTGGCGGATCTCCTCCATCAGATCGTCAATCTGGTTACGGGTCGGACGAACCTCGACTTCCGGGTCGACCAGGCCCGTCGGGCGGATGATCATCTCGACGATCTGGCTGCTGCGACCCGTCTCGTACGTTCCCGGAGTCGCCGACACGTAGACCGCTTGCACGATGTGATCGTCGAACTCTTCGTAGGTCAACGGCCGATTGTCGAGCGCGCTGGGCAGACGGAATCCGTGTTCGGCCAAGACCTGCTTACGCGAGCGGTCGCCGGCAAACATCCCGTGGACTTGCGGAAGTGTAACGTGCGACTCGTCTACGAACAGCAGCCAGTCCTTGGGGAAGAAGTCGAGCAAACACCACGGCGTCGAGCCGGACTCGCGACCGGTGAGATGGCGCGAGTAGTTCTCGATGCCGTTGCAGTAGCCGACCTCGCGCAGCATATCGAGATCGTAGCGCGTGCGCATCTCCAGGCGCTGCGCCTCGAGGAGCTTGCCGTTGCGCTTGAAGGAGGCCAACCGCTCCTCGAGCTCCGCTTCGATGGAGACGACCGCGCGGCGCAGCTTCTCGTCGGGCGTGATGAAGTGCTTGGCGGGAAAGATCGTCAGCTCGCGCTTGCTCTCCAGGTACTCGCCGGTGAGCATGTTGACGACGTTGATCGACTCGATCTCGTCGCCGAAGAAGCCGATGCGATGGACGAGCTCTTCGTCTACGCTCACGAACTCGAGCGTATCGCCGCGAACCCGGAAGGTCCCGCGCACCAGGTTGAGATCGTTGCGCCGGTACTGCATGTCGATGAGCTTGCGCAAGAACACGTCGCGGTCGACCTC
>JBAPZS010000216.1:0-6142 GCA_049285355.1 Candidatus Cybelea sp.
GGGCGCAACGCTGGTGAACGACCTCGGGGAGCGTTTCATGCTGGCGATCCATCCCGACGCGGAGCTTGCGCCCCGCGACGTGGTCGCGCGCGCGATCTTCGAGCAGCTTCAGCGAGGACGGACCGTCGGGCTCGATGCGCGCCGAGCCATCGGCGACCGCTTTCCGAAGGCCTTCCCCACGGTCTTTCGCTTCTGCATGGATGCCGGTATCGATCCGCGCGTGCAAAACATTCCGGTCGCTCCGGCCGAGCACTACCTCATGGGCGGCATCGCCGTGGACGAATGGGGACGAACCTCCCTCGGTAACCTTTGGGCGTGCGGTGAGACGAGCGCGACCGGCGTCCACGGCGCGAACCGCCTGGCGAGCAACTCGCTGCTCGAAGCGCTCGTCTACGGATCGCGCGTGGCAGCCGACATCGCAAGCGCGCCGCCTCGAAAATCGCTGGACCGCCCCGTGCCGGTAGCCGATGCGGGAAGCCGGCCGCGCGTGCGAGCTGCAACGGAGGCGCAAGCAGCCAACGATCTTCGTAATGTGATGTATGCAAACGTCGGGCTGGTGCGCAACGACGCCGGACTCCGGGAGGCGCTCGCGCGTATCGCCGAGCTCGAAGCGACGGCTGCAAGAGAGGGGACGTTGCGCAACCTGGTCGTCGTCGCCCGATTGATCGCCGAGGCCGCATTTGCGCGCCACGAGAGCCGCGGCAGCCACTATCGAAGCGACTATCCGCAAAGTGATGAAGCCCTCGCAAAACGTTCGTTCACCCGATTGCTCAGCGTCGCTTGAGCTGATCGCTGCCCCGCTCGTGCGGGCGGCGCTGCTCGAAGACGTCGGCCACGGCGGCGACCTGACGACCGAAGCACTCGTCGAGGCCAGTGCGCGCGCCCGGGCGCGCATCGTTTCGCGCGCGGCCGGCGTGCTGGCCGGACTCGATCCGGCGATACTTGCATTTCGCCTGCTCGATGAGGGCATCGAGATCTCCGCTCGTTTGCCGGAGGGCGCACGAATCGAAGCCGGCCAGTGTATTGCGGAAATTGCCGGAAGCGCGCGCGCGCTACTTACCGGCGAGCGGACCGCACTCAATCTGCTCTCCCGGCTCAGCGGCATCGCCGGCGCAACACGCGACCTCGTCGACTTGGTTGAGGGATGGCCTGCTCGCATCGCCGACACGCGTAAGACGACGCCCGGCCTGCGCGCCTTAGAGCGCTACGCCGTGTGGCGAGGCGGCGGCATCAATCATCGTTTCGGGTTAGACGATGGCGTGCTGATCAAAGACAATCACCTCGCGCTCGTAGGATCGATTCCATCGGCCGTAGCCGCGGCTCGCGCTCGCGTGGGTCATATGGTGAAGATCGAGATCGAGGTCGATACGCTCGAACAGCTGCGCGAGGCGTTGACACAGCCGATCGACGCGGTGCTGCTCGATAACATGACGCCGCGCGAGCTCGCCGAGGCGGTTGAGATCGTCGCGCGGCGCGTCGTCACCGAGGCCAGCGGAGGCGTAACCGCGCAAAACGCCGGCGCGATTGCGGCAAGCGGCGTGGATATCATCAGCGTCGGATGGCTGACTCACAGCGCCCCGGCGCTCGATCTCTCTTTAGAGATTCTGGCCTAACGTCCGACCCCTGGGATTGCATGACCCTTTCGCCGTTAGGCGAAAGCTCGGACCATGTCTGCCGAACGAAACGTCGCGCCGCCAAGCGAGCTGCGCCAAACCAGTTACGACTTCGTGCCGCCCGCGGCCTTAGTCGAGTTTATGTCGAGCGGCTGGATCGACCGGCCGTCGCAACCGCAGGCGCACCCGCAGGCCGGGCGATTCGCGCAGCGGCGAACGGCGCTCTCGCCGGAGTACCGAGGAACCTACCTGATCGTCTCCGCGGGGCGGGAGCGGATTCGCGCGAACGACACGATCTATCGCTTTCGGACCTCCAGCGACTTCGCATTTCTCGCCGGAGACGGCGAACCGGGATCGGTGCTGGTCCTCGAGCCCGACGGCGCGCAGCATCGGAGCCTGCTCTTCGTTCTCGATCACAATCGCGGCCGGCCCGAGTTCTTCACCGATCGCTTCGCCGGTGAGCTGTGGGTGGGACGTCATCGCGGCGTGGCGGAGAGCCAGATCTACTACGGCGTCGACGAGTGCCGTCCGCTGCAGGCACTCCCGGGATATCTACAGGAGACGCGCGACGCCGAGTATCCGGTGCGCGTCTTGCGCGGCAACGACGACGAGGTCGATCGCGTCTTCGAACGGACCGACGGCGACGCCGAGTTCGCGGAGCGGCTCTCGGAGGCGCGTCTTACTAAAGACGAGTATGAGCTCGACGAACTTCGCAAAGCCTGCGCGCTTACCAAACTCGCCTTCGAGGATGCGGTGCGCGCGATGCGGACGGCAAAGAGCGAGCGCGAGATCGAAGCGGCGTTTTGGAGCCGCGCGCGCATCGAGGCCAACGACGTCGGGTACCTGACGATTGCGGCCGCCGGGCCGGATGCGTGCACGCTCCATTGGACGCGCAACACCGGGGCGGTCTCGCCGGGGGAGTTGCTTCTGCTCGATGCCGGCGTCGAGTGCGACTCGCTCTATACGGCGGACGTCACGCGTACGCTGCCGATCTCGGGACGCTTCTCACCCGAACAGCGCACCATTTACGACCTGGTCTGGGAGGCTCAGCGGGCGGGCATCGAGGCGGTTACGCCCGGAAACGACTTCCTCGAGCCGAATCGGCGTGCCGCACGCGTCCTCGCGCAAGGCCTGATCGATCTCGGTATTCTGAAGTGCTCGCTCGACGAAGCGCTCGATCCCGATCGGCTCCTACACCGCCGGTACACGCTCCACGGGGTCAGCCATATGCTCGGTCTGGACGTGCACGATTGTGCAAAAGCCCGCGACGAAGAGTATCGCTACGGCCGCCTCCGCGAGGGGATGGTGCTCACCGTCGAGCCGGGGCTCTACTTTCAGCCCGACGACTCAACCGTACCGGAGCGCTTTCGCGGCATCGGCGTACGCATCGAAGACGACATTGCCGTCACGAGCGACGGCCGCGAGAACCTTTCGGCCGCGCTGCCGTCGCGGGGCGACGATGTCGAACGCTGGATCGCCGGCTTGTGGAGCGAACCCGCTTCGGCTATGAAACCGGCGTAACCGAGGTGCCGGGCGGCGCCGAGGGCGGCACGCCGGCCGGCACGGCACCTCCACGCAACGCATCGATCTGATCCTCGATCGGCCACCGGCTGAAGGCCAAGATGATCATGCAGATCAGCTGACCGATTCCCGGAACGAGGTTGAGCAGCGAGAGCGTGCCGTTGAATCCCGCTTTGGCGAATATCCGCCAATAGACCCAGAGCGTGAACGCAACGATTACAACGAATACGATGCCGTAGATGAGAAACACCGTCGCAAGCACGCTGGCGGTAGCCGCCGAGTTATTGTCCACTTTCGAAGTCCTCCACTCGTAGCAACGTTCGAGAAAGCGATCGTGCCGACCGGCACGTTAGTGCACCGTTCAACCTCGCGGTGGCGATCCCCAGCCGGATTGTACGTACGCACCGTCGACCACGATCACGGGGACCGTCGGATCCCCGCCGGAATACGCCAACATTCGTTCGCGCACTTTGCGGTCGTTTTGTGCGTCGTGGCGCTCGAATGAGGTTCCTTGCGCATCGTAATACGCCATCGCGGTTTTGCAATATGGGCAACTCGGCGAGATGTAAAGCTCCAGTTTGGTGCCCGGAGGTATGTGCTCCACGTCGAACCTCTTTGCCATGCCGCTCATCTTCGTACCGACGCCGCTTGGGAACCTGCGTGACGTCACGCTCCGAGCGATCGACGTTTTGCGCGAGGCGGAGATCGTCGTAGCCGAAGATACGCGCGTCGCGAGGAGGCTGCTCGCAGGATTGAAGATCGCCGGGGCAGAGATCTGGAGCTACCGCGAACAGAACGCTCTCCGCGTGACGGAGGCAATTCTCGAACGAGCGCGCGGCGCCGTGGTAGCGGTGACGACGGATGCCGGCATGCCGGGAATCTCCGATCCGGGCAGCGATCTCGTCGCGGCGGCGCGCCGAGCGGGGGTCCCGGTTGAGGTGTTGCCCGGTCCCAGTGCGGCAACCAGCGTCGCACTCTTGTCCGGATTTCCGCTCCTGCGCTTCACGTTTGAAGGGTTTCCGCCGCGCACCGCTTCGGCGCGGCGCGAACGCTTCGCAGCGGCGCTACGCTCACAGACGACCTCGATCTGGTACGAATCCCCCCGGCGAATTCACGCGAGCCTGGCCGATCTTGCAGCGGTCGCGCCCGATGCGCAGGTCTTCGTCTTGCGCGAGTATACCAAACTGCACGAGCAGCAGCTATGCGGGACGCCGGAGAGCGTGGCGGCGCTTCTTCCCGACCCGCCGCGCGGCGAAGTTACCTTTGCGATTGCGCCATATCATGCGATGAGCAGCAGTCCACCCTGCGAAGATCCCGATGCCGCCATCGACGCGCTCCTCGAAAGCGGGCGGCGCGTCGGCGAGGTGGCGAAGGAGCTGGCCGCGCGCGGCCTCGGCGAGCGTCGCGAACTCTACGCAGCGGCCGCCGCGCGCAAGGCTGCTCAGAGGACGCCGCGGGAGGCTCCAAAACAGAGACGACGGCCATGAAGCGCACGTATTACGTCACGACGCCGATCTACTACATCAACGGGAATCCGCACATCGGTCACGCGTATACGACGGTCGTTGCCGACGTGCTCGCGAGAACCTCCCGCACGTTTCAACCGACGTTCTTCCTGACTGGAACCGACGAACATGGCCAAAAGGTCGCCAACGCGGCGGCGGCGGCGGGCAAGACGCCGCAGGAATGGTGCGACGAGCTCGTACCCCGCTGGAAGGAGCTTTTTGCAGCCTACCACGTTGAGTACGACGACTTCATTCGCACGACCGAAGAGCGTCACGTTGAGAAGGTGCGACGCGTCTTCGAGCGGCTGCGCGAAACCGGCGACGTCTATCTCGGGAAGTACGAAGGCTGGTACTGCGTCGACGACGAGACGTTCTGGCTCGAATCGAAGCTGATCGAGGGATGCTGCCCGACGTGCGGGCGCGACGTGCAGTGGCTATCGGAAGAGGACTGGTTTTTTCGGCTCTCCGCCTATCGCGAACGGCTGCTCGAACACTTTATGCGACGCCCGGAATGGGTGCAGCCGCGCAGCGTCTATAACGAGATAGTTGCCGTTCTGCGCGAAGGGCTCGACGATCTCTCGATCTCGCGCGCCAACGTCGACTGGGGCATCCCAATCGACGGCGGCGGGGTGATCTACGTATGGCTCGATGCGCTGCTCAACTACATTACCGCGATCGGCTGGAGCGAGGATCCTGCGCGCTTCGAGGCCTTGTGGCCGGCCGCGACCCAGTTGATCGGTAAAGACATCGCTCGTTTTCACACGATCATCTGGCCGGCAATTCTCTGGGCGCTCGGTGAGAGCTCTCCCGAGTTCGTCTTTGCGCACGGG
Organism: Candidatus Cybelea sp.; assembly: GCA_049285355.1. Lineage (GTDB taxonomy): Bacteria > Vulcanimicrobiota > Vulcanimicrobiia > Vulcanimicrobiales > Vulcanimicrobiaceae > Cybelea. The sequence continues at coordinate 5,470 of JBAPZS010000216.1, forward strand.
TGGATCACGGTCGACGGTCAGAAGATGAGCAAGAGCCTCGGAAACACGGTAGATCCGTTCTTGCTCGCGGAGCGCTTCGGCGCCGATTCGATGCGCTATTTTCTTCTGCGGGAGGCACCGTTCGGCAGCGACTTTTCGTATTCGGAAGAGAAGATCGCCCAGCGTCACAACAGCGATCTGGCCAACGATCTCGGAAATCTCGTTCAGCGCACGCTCTCGATGCTCAAGCGCTATCGCGACGGAATCGTACCCCAGCGGCGCGAGGGCGCCGGCGATCTGGCGGGACGCTTTGCAGCGCTGCCGCTTATGGTGCGAGAGCGAATCCTCCAGCTGCGCTTTCGCGAAGCGATCGAAGCGATCTGGGAGCTGGTAACGACGTTGAATCGCACGATCGACGAGCGCAAGCCGTGGGAGCTGCATAAAGCGGGACGCACCGAGGATCTCGACGCTCTGCTCTACGATCTCTGCGAGGGCCTGCGCGAGCTAGCGATTCTGCTTCATCCGATCATGCCCGAGCGCACGACGGAGATGTGGCGGCAGCTCGGCAATCCCGGTCGCATCGACGAGGATTGGTCGTCGTCGCTGAGCGCCTGGGGCGGGTTGCCGCCGAATACGCAGACGGCGTTAGCGTCGCCGCTCTTCCCGCGCGTCGAACTGCTCGCGCCGGAGGCGC
>JBAPZS010000217.1:0-16696 GCA_049285355.1 Candidatus Cybelea sp.
GAGTAGAACCCATGGTCGCGGGCAAACGGCTCGAACAACGTCAGCGACGAACGATCGCCGGTGTCGAGAAGCACCGAACCCGCGATCGAGTCGATCTGCGCGGGGAGCGTGATGAAGCCCGATCGCAGCGAGTATGGCACGCGTTGCGCCTGCGGCGGCGCGGCATACGCTCCGCTGTACAGCGCGAACGTCTGCCGGTCGGCGTTGACCTCGATCGCATACCGCTTCAAGACGTCCGAACCGACGATACCGTCGAGGCCCGAGAATCCGATGGCGCGGCGAATCGGACCGAGATCGGCGACGATCGCTGGCGTCGCGCCCAGTGCGACGCCGGCAATCGTCACAGCGGCGAGATGCGTTGATGAAATGGCTGCGCTGCCGGCGCCCGCCCCGGTAATCGATCCGGCGCCCTTCACGGCGAGGTGGAGCCGCCGTGCCGCCTCGGGCGTGACCAGGATCCCCGTCGAGCCGGTATCGAAGACCATGCGAAAGCCGGTCGTGCCGTCAATCGCCACCGGAATGATGACGCGGTTATCAACGAGTTCGAATGGCGTCTCCGGCGAGACCGGTGCTGCAACATTCGGCAATAGCGCCAGCACCGAGAGCAAAGCCGCCGAGAGAGTCACCGGCCGAGTTTAGCATGCTCCTCCTGGGAGCGCATCAAAGAAAAATCAAAAACGCGCGGCAAAGGCCAGCTTACTTTCAGCTTTTCTTCACCTTGCGGAGCGATGCTGAACGAAAGGAATCTTGGGAGGCTTAATGTCGCAAGATCATTTCGTGCGTATCCTGGGATACCCACGCCGTATTCGGTTGGACGACGAGCTAGCCGATCAGGTCCGACTGGTACTTACCGGGCAAGCCACAACCCCGGAATATATCGTCATCGATCGCCTGACATCCCAGCTCGTCGTCCCGATTCGCAGCATCGTCGCACTCGAAACGCGCCACAAGGGGAGCCCCGAAACTACGGCTTAATGTTCGAGCACTTGCACGTTCGTGTCGTTGTCGTCGTTGAAGTAGATCTTCGTGTTGCTGACCGACGTGCCGGTGACCGCGATGCCGAAGAGCGCCCCGGCGGCCCCCTTGTCAACGTTCCGAACGTCAAGAAGTTTTCCGGAAGACGACAGCTCGATCATCAGATTCTTGCCATTTGGATCGAGCGTATTGCCGATGATAAGGTTACCGTTGGGCAACAGCGCGGTACTGATTGGGCCATTGAGGGGTTTGCCGGCAAAAACGATCCGCGCGTCGCCGGCTGAAGGGCCGCTGAACTTCATGCCGCCGTCCGTAGCCTTAATCCCATGCCTGGGAACCTTCGTTACGTCTTTGATTGCGACGATCGTGTTGTTCTGCCCGTCCGCGAAATAGAGCGTGTCGACGCTCTCGTCGTAGGCCAGCCCTGATGGCGCCAATGCGGTTCCGGGCTTGCCGTGATTGACGGGAAAGCCCGAGGCGATCACGTCGTACGTGAACTTTGTGCCCAGGTTGATGCGAACCACCGTGCCGGTCCCGGCGTTGGTTGCATAAAAGACCGGCGAGCCGGCCTTGCTCTCGGCGTAAATCTGCCCCCACGGCTGGTTAAACGGTTTTCCTGAGATATTCTCGACCAGTTTGCCGTTCGGGTCGATCACGGGGTTGTCATTCGCCACCATGGACGCGGCCCAAATCGTGTCGCCGGAGTCGAGCGCTATCGCGTCGCACCCGCGCAACGTTTTGTTGGAGGAGACGTGAATCGGCTTCGATTTCGGAACCGGGTGCAGGGCGACGACCGACTCGCCGGTGCCTTGCACGTTGTTCTTGGCATTGAAGTTACAGACGACGAGATCGCCCGCGGTAAATTTCCCCGCCGTGACCGGCGCGATGGTCAAGCCATACGGGTTCTGGGCTCCGTTCACAGGATCCAGGACCGACCCGATGACGACCTGCTTGGAAAGTTGTTTTAGCACGGAGATGTCTGGCGAAACGTCTGCACCCAGGATGGTCTGCGGCAAAGCAGACTGCGGACCGGCCGGCGACATGTTGCTGCTAGTGGCGCTGCAGCCGCTCACAATCATTAGGGCGGCGACGGCGATGGCTACGGTTCGTACGCTGCCAGTTTGTGAAAAAAGCATGAAGGCTCCTCAAATGGTTGGGAAGTATGAACGGTTATTACATTAGCCACCAAAGATGAAGGAAACGTAAAGCAGCCCTCGGGGCGTCTGGATTGCGTTACCGTTATATGACAATGACCGTTACGATTAAGATCTTAGGCATCGCATGTGCGGTCGGCCTCGATGTGCTCGCGCTGTCGATTGCCGTCGGCGTGATGCGAATCGACTGGAATGCGCGGCTTCGCCTCGGCGCCGCCTTTTCGGTTGCAGAGGTGCTGATGCAGGTCGTCGGTTACGCAATCGGCACAGGCGCGGGTCGCGTAGCCGGCGTGGTCGCCGCCTACCTTGGCTTTGCCATTCTTGCTTGCGTCGGAGCGTTTATCTTTCGGGAGAGTTTCGCTACGGACGCGCCGATCTTTAAGGCTGATTCTGGATGGGGACTCATTGCCGCGTCTGCCTCGATCAGTTTGGATTCACTTGGAATCGGCGTATCTTTACCTGGCGTCCCTCTCCCGCTAATTCCGTTGCTGGCAACCGTCGCCGTTAGCACGCTTATCTTCACTGCTTTGGGCCTCGCGTTCGGCGAACGGCTTGGACATCGGTACAAACGTATCGCTCAGCGTGTCGCCGGAGTGGTCTTGGTGCTTCTCGCGGGCGTTTTCACGATGCAGCATCTTGCCGGCTGGCCGGCATAATAAGTAATCCATTCCCGCATCGTCCTTTTCCGTGAGGTGGAAGCGTCCGATTTGCAACGGGCCGCATGCTCGTCCGGCGATGCTGTGGAGCTTTGAGTTTTTGGTAGCGGTTTGGGATAGGGCTCCATGAAAAAGTGTGGTATCCCCAAATGCTTAGCCGAGACGACTCCACTCAAAGAGAAAGACAGGTCACTAAATGGCGTATTTTACCGACGACTCGCTTTTACCGGAGAACATGGCACCGCTGATGATCACTGCGGCACCTTATGGGCCGATGTGGCTGCCCGAGGACGGCCCACCGGGATACATCCCACTTACTTGGGATGAACAAGTCCAAGCTGCCGTCGATTGCTATAATGCCGGCGCAACACTATTGCACATACACGTGCGCGACCCCAAAACGGGTCATATCTCGAAAAACTTCAAAGAATACGGCGAGCAAATCGGACGCCTGCGCGAAGCCGTGCCCAAGATGATCCTGCAGGTCGGCGGATCGATCTCATTTGCGCCAGAGCCGGGCGAGGTCGGGAAATTCGGAACCTACGAACAGCGCCACAAGTTGACGCAGATTGATCCAAAGCCCGATCAGATCACCGTTTTGTGCGGTAGCGGTCTCTACGATTTGACCGCGCTGCACCCGCTGGATGATTCCTTCGGCGGAACACACCTGGGCAATGCAGATGCCATGCATGGGATCGCCAATATGGTGGCCGACGCTACGCCGGACTTCTATATCGAAGAGACGAAGCTCTGTGTGGAACACGGAATCCAGCCGTATTTCGCGCTTGGCCACGTCCACAGCCTCGAACTAGTGGAACGCATGATTCGTCGAGGCTACTACATGGGCCCAATGAATGGGTTTTTCAGCACGGGCGGCGGCGGCATTGTAGGCGCGAATCCGTTTGACCTGATGGAGCTCGTACGCCGAACACCACACGGTTCGGTGTTCACATATCAAACAACGTTTCGCTTAACACACCCAATCTCGATGATGATGATCGCGCTAGGACAACACACGCGCGCCGGCATTGAGGACAACCTTTACGACACCAAGAAGGGCGTACGAATGACGACCGTGCAAATGGTCGAGCGACATGTTCGCATGGCTCGTGAGATTGGGCGCGACATAGCCACCCCCGAGCAGGCGCGGCAGATGCTAAAGCTTGGCGTCACATATAAGACCACCGAGGAGACGCTAGCGCACCTCGGCCTCCCGCCGAATCGCGAACCTGGCCATCAGGGTTTTCTGGTGCTTAAGACAGACGGCACCATTAAGGAGCCAGCGCCGGCAGTTTCGGACGGACACTTACTGGCGTACTGATGGTTGAACACGAATCGATTCGTGTAGTTGGAATTTGCGGCAGTCTAAGACTTCATGGCTGGACAGGGGCCACATTGAAGATTGCTCTCGCCGGCGCGGAAGAGATGGGCGCGAGGGCAGAGCTTGTTGACTTGCGGGATTACGATCTTCCATTCTGCAGCGGCGAAGATAGCACCGCGGAAAGGCCCGGCGTTCAAAGTTTACGCCAACGAGTTTCGGAAGCGAGCGGCGTCATCTTGGCGACGCCAAACTATCATGGAACGGTTAGCGGCGTGCTCAAAAATGCTCTCGACTTGATGGGCATGCGCGAGTTTGAGGGTAAGGTTGTCGGTCTTATCGGCGTTTCTGGTGGGCGAATGGGCGGAATGTCGACTTTGAATGCCCTGCGCGCAATCGGCCGAACGCTGCACGCGTGGGTCATCCCCTCGGAAGCGTGGATCTTCGATGCCGATACGGCCTTCACCGCGGACGGCCAACTCAAGGACAAGCGTTCCGAACAGCGCGTAAGGGACGTTGGGCGCAAGGTCGCGCGCCTGACGCGCATGCTCGCCTCGAAACAAGCGCGTGAGTTGCTTAACCTGTGGGAGGGTAACGAAGCATGATGATCGATAAAGCCGGACCGTGGGATGGTGCGACGCTTGACACCCTGGAGCAATGGGATCCGGCCTGGGTGGACGCATGCGTAAAGATGTCCACAAATCCGTGGATGAGCGGAGTGCTCCCACGCAAGCTCGTCGAGTTAATTAGTCTTGGGCTGAACGTCGCATGCACGAATCTGAATCCCGACGGCACGCGCCGCCATACTCGAGCGGCGCTCGAGGCGGGGGCCACTCGCGATGAAATCCTATTCGTCATAAAAGCCGGCGCGCTCATGTCGATCCATGCGTTGGCCACGGGCGCTCCCATATTAGCAGAAGAAGCCAAGGCGGCTGGGGTGAAGCCTGTGGCACGTTCGAGCGCCGTCGCCACGCCGGCATGCGATGCAATGAAGGCCATGGGCCAGTGGAACGCCGTTTGGGATCCTCTCGTTGCCCTGGACCCTAAGTGGTTTGACGAATTCATGGCCGCCGCAGCCGCGACTTACAAGACCTGTCCTCTGCCGCCAAAAGAGCTCGAACTGCTCAGCATCGCCTGCGATGCCTCTTACACGCACATGTACGCACCCGGTACGCGCCGCCACATGAAACGGGCCTTCGAGGCCGGCGCCACGATGGAAGAAATCGTCGAGGTTCTCAAGCTGTGCGTTGTGCAGGGCGTGCAGGCATGCAACATGGGTGTCCCGATCTTGGAAGAAGAGTTAGCAAAGGCGCCTCGCGCCACATAGGCGCGACGCTTGGCGCCCTGGCCACGCGGTGGGTCAAGGAGGCTTCCAGGATCGCCGCCGGGGCGCTACGGTGGAATCGAGAAGCCCTTCGCGAAAGCCAATACTTATGTCGGCAGATTCGAGTAACACGCTACTTGTGCTTGTCATTATCCCAATTGCAGCCATTGCCGTGCCGGCGGTATTTGGCCTATATTACTTTATCAATCAGAGACATTACGAAAAAGCGACGATCACCAACGCCATTACGGAAGAAATGGATCGCCTCAAAACGGTGCTAGACTCGCATCTGTCTTGGATCGACAAGCCAACCTCGATAGCGCTGCCGCTTGTGCCTTTTGCAACGCCAGTTTACGATGCTCAGTTGGAGAAGATCGGCTTACTCGATCCAACCTTCGTTAAAGCGGTTGTTGCCTTTTATGGGATGGTTAAGTTTGTTAACGCCCTCCAACAGGCAAAAGCTGAATACCTTCGAGTTGATGGTAGCAGCGATCGATTCGTCAACTCATACAAGAAAGCGATCAGAAACACCCTCGATTCTGAACGGAACCCAGCAGCTCGGGTCTCAACATCGCAACCCACGCCAGGATAACCCTGGTTTAGGCGGCATGAGCGCTGCTGCCGAGACTCATCTTTCACCTGTCGAAACGCGTGAAGAACTGCTGTATCTGCTAACGCGTGCGTCGGAGCTGGAGCACGACCTCGCTTGCTCCTACCTCTACGCCGGATACTCCATTAAGATGCGCCCAGACGAAGGCGGCGTCACGCACGACGAGCTGCTGGCAATTCGCGGGTGGAAGCAGAAGATCGCGGGCATCGCGGTCGAGGAGATGCTCCACCTCGCCCAGGTTTCGAATATTCTGACCGCCGTCGGGGGCGCGCCGCACTTCCTTCGCTCGAACTTCCCGCTTCCCGCAACGGCGTTTCCGTTCGGAATCGAAATCAAGCTCGAGCCGCTCTCGCGCGAGTTGATCGAGCGCTTTATGTGTTACGAGATGCCGGCCGACGAGGCGATTCCGGCACATCTCCGCCCGCTGTGCGACGACATTCGCCGGCGCACCACCGCCGAGATCGATCACGACGATATCGTCCGCCAGCAAAACGCGATCGAGCCCTTCGATGTCGATTTCCGTACGATCGGCGAGTTCTACAAGAAGATCGAAACCGCGTTCGATACCATCAACCCGGACCGGCTCTTCATCGGCGACCCCGACGACCAAGCCCGTCCAATCTATCTCGACCTCCCCCAAAAGCTCATCCGCGTTCACGATGCGGCCTCTGCGCACCGCGCCGTCGAGCGTATCATCGAACAAGGGGAAGCGCCGCCGCGCCACCATCCCGATGCGCATTTTTACGTCTTTCAGAAGATCCGCGAGGAATTCGAACGGCTCGCGCAGCGCGCGAAAGCGGAAGGCCGCGTCTTCGAACCCTTCCGAAAGATGCTCACGGATTCGGTAACGCGCATCATTGGCCCGAGGGGCGCTTCGAATCGGATCACCGATGCCTCGTCACGTGAGCTCGCCGAAATCTTCAACAGTGTTTACGAGCTGATGCTGATGATGCTGGTGCGCTTTTTCGCGCATGGCGGGGAAACCGAAGAACAACTCCGCCTCCTCTCCCGCGGAACGCTTCGAATGATGGCGTCGGGACTGCGGCCGCTGGGCGAGGCGCTCGCGCGGATGCCGGCCGGCCCCGACTATCCCGGCCGAACGGCCGGGCCGCCCTTCGGCATCACCCAGAACGTGCGGTTGCTTTCGCACCGCAAAGCCGCCTGGATCTTTTTCCTCGAACGCCTCTACGATCTCTCGCTGCGTTTGACGAACCTCGCCAAAGAGGAGACGCTACCGCAAGAAGTGCAAGAGGCCGCCGCCGCGCTCGAATCGGTGGCCGAACACCTAACGCCTTTTATTCCACCGGAGTTTGCGCAAGCCGTTCGCGAAGAATGCGACGGCCGCGGGAACCGCACGACGATCCGCCCGGAGCTCGACGGTCCGTACATCGTGCGCAACCTGCGCAAGCTCACCAACTCCAAAGGCGAGAGCCTCAATGTTCGCCCGATCCTCGCGCTCTGCCGCTGCGGCGGATCGCACTTCAAGCCCTACTGCGACGGCACGCACGCACGGAACAATTTCTGCAGCATCAAGCGGCCGGATCGCACGCCCGACCGCCTGGACACATACGAAACCAAAGAGATTATCGTGCTCGACAATCGTGGCACGTGCTCGCACGCCGGCAACTGCACCGACCATCTACCCGAGGTCTTCCATGCCAATGGCGAACCATTTGTGACGCCCGAGGGTGCGGGGGCCGAGCAGATCGAGACGATCGTCGGGCAGTGTCCCTCGGGCGCACTCGGTTTCATCAAAGATGGCGTTCGCTACGAAGGCGAGCAGCGCGAGGCCGAAATCTTCGTTTCGCACAACCAGAGCTATTGGGTACGGGGCGGTATCGAGCTGGAGGGTGAGCCGCGCAATCAAGGCGCCTCTCTCGAGCATTACGCCCTCTGTCGCTGCGGCAACTCGAAGAACAAACCATTCTGCGATGGCTCGCACTATTATGCGAACTTCAACGATCCGGATAACTAAGGGAGTACGGGGGTCAAGGCAAAGACGGTTCCACAGCCGCCGCCCGAGCATCCAGAACCGCCATCATACGTCGTACCGTACAGCGTGCCCCCCGTTGACCAGACCTGCCCAGGGGTGTGCTCCGTCGGAACCAGTGCCGAAACGGTGGAGCACCGCCTCCGCGCCCGCGGTGCTAAGACTGTAAACGACGCCGTTAAGCGGTGCCCCACCGCCCTGGTCGGTCGTACCGTACAACGTGCCCTTCACATCGACCAGGCCGGCGTAGGGCGTTTCGCCGTCACGGCCGTCATAAGTGGTGCGGAAATCGTAAAGCACCTTCTCAACGCCGGTCGTGCTGATGCTGTATACGATTCCACGGCCGTGTCGGCCGCCGCCCGCCGAAGTCGTACCGTACAACGTGCCCTTCACGTCGAGCAGGTCGCCTCTCGGATTCCCACCATCACCTGCTGTGCCGAACTGTACAGTACGTTTTCCGAACCGCCCGTGCTAATGCTGTAAATGGTTCCGTAGCCCGACGAGCCGCCCTCGACCGTCGTGCCGAATAACGTACCGTGCACGTTAATCAATCCGCCGTAGGGCGACACACCGTGGCGGCTGCCGGCAAAGCTGTACAATACCTTCTCTGAGCCGTCAGCAGTAATACTGTAGACGGTTCCGCACCCATAACCCCCGCATCCCGAACCGCCGCCGGCCGTCGTGCCGTAGAGCGTGCCGCTCACGTCGATCAAACCAGCCGTCGGGAGGGCTCCGTCGGAACCATTGCCGAAACTGTGGAGCACCCGCTCGGAGCCGGAGGAATCGCCGGAAGTAGTTAGGCTGAAGACGGTTCCCTTGCCGTATAAGCCTCCCGAAGACGTCGTTCCATACAACGTGGCTTTCACGTCGAGCAAGCCCGAGCGCGGATTGCTTCCGTCAGCGCCACCCTTGAAGCTGTGGAGCACGTTCTCCGAGCCCCCGGTCGTAATGCTGAAGACGGTTCCTTGACCATACTTGCCCCCGAAATTGGTCGTGCCGTACAGCGTGCCGTTCACGTTGATCAGACCCGCTTGGGGCTGCTGCCCATCAGAGCCATTGAATCTATACAGCACGCGGAAGGTCTTCGCGAACGCGGTGCGGTGCGCTATTGTCTGCCGCATCGCGCCGAGCGCGCCTACCGGCGGTTGCATGTCAGCCTGAGCCGGCGTGCCCTGAGCGGAGTCGAAGGGAAGGATGCCGCAACCTGCGAGCACTGCCGCAGCCGCGCAGCCGCTGAGCGCGTAACGGCTCGGAAACGATCTCATCTTCAGTGCCTCCCGCTAGCTCAACCAATCCCGGCGACAAGGTTCGGCGCCGCGGCTCAGAGCCCCGTAGCGATCGCCTTTGTCGACTACCAGAGCGAGATTTGGTCGAGCGTGACCTCCGCGGCGGTGTAATCGGAGTTTGGGTTGACGGCAGTGAAGTACACGGCGTTCGTCGGCGTGAGCTTGGCTTTCATTGGGAAGGCGCCGACGACGTTGCGCTTTGAGTACGCGATGCTGCCGTAGAGCGCGACTGCGTCGAACTCTCCCCCCTTGATCGCGAAAATCGCGGAGTACGGAAGTTCTTGGCCGGGTTGCAGCGTGAAGCTGGTCGACGACTTCGGCGAGGCAAGACGCGTCATCTCGACGGTCTGGAAAATCAGCGTGCGGGATGTCATGTGAGCGTCCCGCTGATAGATCGTCAGGCCCTCGATGGAGCGATCCACGGTCGGCGCGCTGGTCGGCGCGTAGCGAACACCGTCGGCGGTGAATCCCGTCGCAATCAGCGTGGCATCGGTGCTCCCGTTGTTGGAGATGGTTGCCTTGATGGCGAGCTGAACCAGTCCGTTGTGGGTACCGAGTTTGTACAACGATCCGGTAAGCCGCAGCGACGGCGGCTCGCTGGCGGGTTTCAATCGCTGCTCGTACGCGAAAACGTACAGCGCCCAGAGCCCCGCGGCCACGATTGCGACGATCTCGACGACGTCGCGCAGCGTTCCTAGCGGTTCGTTTCGTTCGCGCCTCCCGAACACGCTATGGACGCGTGCCGCGCAAGCAGGTATCGACGGAGGTGATCGTTTTATCACCCGAGCGCACCGTCGCGTGCAGCGTGTACTCCGTCGCCGAGATGCGATCGAACGTTACGGCGATGCTTGCGTCGGGGTAGACGCTGCGGTAGGCGATGTGGTTCGAATCGCTGCCGGTCGCGTGCATTATCGTGGCGGTTCCTTGAACGTCGAGAACGACCGCCGTCCAGGCGCGGCGCCGCGCGTCATATGCGAGTAACTCTTCGTCGCCACCGCCTGCCCAGGAAGCGATCTGCCGCAACGTGTGGCCATCGTGGTCGTAAGCGTACGTGGCGTCGTAGACAAAGCGTACCGCTCCCGCGCGGTACGTGCAGTTCCACGTACCCACGAGATAGTGCAGCCCGGCGAGCGGGGACGCCCTTGCCGGCAACGCGGCAGCAAGCACGAGGGACGCGAGCATCACGACAAGTACCCACTTACGGACGCTCGCTCTTAACCCTCCGTGACCTAGAAAGGACGGCATATGGCGAATCCGGTGAACCAGCAGGAAAGGGACGATCGCGGCGGTCGCGTGCTTCGGGTGCATTCCGTTCCAACGCCTGCGGAACACATTCGGATTGCCGTCGAAGTCCGGAGGCACCATCGTCCTCCGTACCGACGGTCATCGATCAAAGCGCGACGGTGAACGGCGTTGCCTTCCTCACCATTCACAAGCGGCTGGTGAACACGGGCTAGTGAGTGACGGCGATTCCGTTTGAGAAAACGGGGTCGTGCTCATATTCGGTCGGTATCGTACTCGGCGTGAGTGGATAGGGCATCGAGTAGACGTAGCCCTCTTCGGAAGAAACCCACAGCGTCGTCTCGCTATTCTGCATCGCCAACTCCGCGAGATTGCCGATCCCGTTGAGCGTTAGCGTCACCGACGGCGTCGTCGCTCCCGGCGGAAACACCTCGATATTATCGTTCGCCGACTCGACGACAACGAGGTTCCCGGCACTATCGACGAGCAGCCCTTGAGGCTGATCGATCCTCATACCCAGAATGTGCTTATTAGTAAGGCCTGGTCCGAACTCCGCGATAAAGCTATTAGCCCCCGTACGCCGGAATGCGACGTAGAGATTGCCGCTCCCGTCCTCAGCCATTCCGTCGTCTTCTGAGCCTAACCGCGCGTGCGCGATCGGAACGTTATTGCCGGCGTTGTACTCGAAGACATGCCCCCGATTGTGGCGACCGGGATCGCGACCTGATACGAAGACGTGCCCCGTCGAATCGGCCAATGCGTATAACGGATCGTGCACTCCCTTCGAGTACGTCATCGACGGGCCCGAGGAACCATACGCGTAGACGGTCACGGTGCCGTTTCTTGAGTTAGCGACGTAGAGCGAGTTGTTGGCGTCAAGGCTCAATCCCCACGGGCTGTAGATGCCATTGGTGATCGAGCCTACCTGTTTCTGATTCGGCCCCGTGAGAGGAAAGATGTCGACGCCGCCGTAGCCGTTACCGACATACAACAGGGGTTGACCGCTCTGAGCGGAGCGCGGAAGCGGCCTCGACGCACGATGGCGCACCGCGCCGCCGGGCAGAGGCGTCGACGCCGCGTCCCCTTGCAGCTGCGGGAACGCCTTTTGCCCGATTTGCGGCGGCCCTCCGCAACCGGCGTACGCTGTCCCAATCGCAACGGTGAATATGAAGCTCAGGCGCTTAGAGATTCCAGCCAGTGTCTTGCCTCCTGGCACGGGCTTCTTTGAGGTCGCCTCGCGCCCTGCCCGACGCGCCGCGAGGCGTGCTATTGCGCTGCTAATGCCAGGAAAGATGCGCGGTGCTATTGGGAGGCGTTGCTTGCGTTGGCCGAAGCCGGACATTCGATACGTTACGCGTGGGCGGCAAATCGTGGTAAGGCCAGGCTTATTTGATAATTGTTATCTGAATAGGGGTGGACCTATCTTGATCAACGGACGTCACGAATGCGGGATTGATTTTATCACCAATGAGCTCTTGAGCCTGGACTAAAAGCCCGCATTGTAGTGTGTAGGTCCCCGGCTTCTGGAGATCATACCCCCAACGTGTAAGTTCTGCCCATTCAAGTCCGCCGTGACCGTTCGGGTTTGGAAAGGCATCCACGCGAGTAGTCCCTGGAGGGAAATCCCACGATCCTATCTGGTTGTTTGAATACCCCCAAGCGCCCGACGACCGCACCGATATACCGTTCTCGCCCCTGACAGTCAGACGACAGATGTCGTAGGGCGGTCCACACTCAAGCAGATAGCGGTGGGACGTTCGGTTTATGATCGATACTCGCAATTCGATCGGCTCATTGGGCCGGTATGTTCTCTGTTTGGTCTCGAGTTTGATTTGGAGAAGTCCTGGGCGCGTTTGAACGGCCTCCTGGGCAGCGCTCGCTTCAGGCAAAGAAGCGGCTATGCCAAGGCAGATCGCGCTAAGGCATAGGATGCGCTTGGCAAAATGAAATCGGAGCGAGCCGTCGGCGTTCTGCGAAATCCCAAGGATCACGCGCCCGCCGTCCATGCCGATGTGGGTCGGGCGCGTACGCGCGCACTTCGAGCGATGCGCGATTGAGCGCTCGTCGTAGTCCACGTCACGCGAGAACGAATAAATCGTTCGACCGCCGTTCGTCCGATTAAAGTGCAAGACATATGGCTCGCAATACGCGGCGCCTTCGGAGTAGATCGTCATTTGGTCACCGTTTGGATACGAAATGAGCGCGCAAAGGTCCGTCGCATAGCAGCGTACGACGGCCTGCCAAACGCTGCCGTCGGCGGTCGAAATATGTTGCGAGACCGGCCAGGCGAACGTGGGCGCAGCCAACGAAGGCGCCACCACCCACATGGCACCGGAATGAAACGGTACCGCGGGCGGCCGTGGCCCGGATGACGGACACGCGGTAACCGATGCAGCATCGCTGCGCGCGCCGGTGTACTGCGGCACTCCGGTGCCCATGGCGCCCGCGATTACGAACTGCTTGTAAGCTTCGGGCGTGCCCGCGGGATCGTCGTTTTGATACATTTCGGCCCGGGAGGGCAAAGGTGGGATCGGAGCCGTCAACGGTTTCACCAGCAGTTGACCCAACGCGCCGAAGTGCGAGTACGCCGCCGCACTCCACGCCCAGCTTAGCGTGAGGCGGGGACGCGAGGCGGTAAACGTGGCGGTCCACGTGACCGGGCCGCTGACGCCGGGAACGAACGGCTCGGGTGCCTGGTATGGCATGCCGTCGAAAAAGGCTTCCGGAATCTGCGACGGTGCATAGATGAGCGACCACGCCGAGTTGTTGACCCACCACCGCTGCCGGGCGCGAGCCGATGGGTCGATCGTGATCGTGCTGTCGGGCAGCGTGATGACGTGCTGCCATTGCCCAAACGTGATGCGCGACTGTCGCACGTAGATCCGAATCGGTTTGCTTCCCAAGCCGCCGTTACCACTCGAAACGCCTTCAAGGACGCCCGAGAACCAGATCGTTGATCCGGTCTCGATGTGAGTGGTCGTATATCTGTTGAACGGCACTTGAATGCTCGACGTGCACGACGACTCGACCCCTTGAGCGCGCGCGGTGGCAGCGCAGCCGGGAAGAAATACGGCGGCAGCGATCAGGTAGGTGACCCGTAAGTTCGTCATCGTCGCTCCGAACGCGCACCGATGCCGCGCGTATATAGGATGCGCATCGCGATCCCTTTTCCTAGTAAAGGATTTGTTCGGTTCACCCGATGGGTTGAGTGTTCCCCGCTGGGACCCCGCGGGTCGTACTGCTATTCCTTGCCTATGCCAAGGGAGAGCGGGCCGCCGCCCTGCTCGGGGATGGTTCGCACTAGCTGGGAACCGTCCGGAGTGTAGACGGTAATGCTGTCGTGCCCTTTGGCGTACGCATAGTTGGCGACATATACTTCGCCGCTCGGATCGACCGCCAGGGCATCGGGATTGCGGATTCCCACCGTGATCGTGCGAACGGGCTTCGTGCCGGACGAGTAGACGGTGACGGAACCTTTCCCGGAATCTTAACGCGGGCTCGGATACGCGAGCAGGCTGCGAGCGATAGCCCTGTCGCCCTGGCGATCTCCTTGAGCGAAAAGCCGTCGAGCTTCGGCGCGATCTCGCCCTTTAACCATGCCTCGTCGCGCTGTTCCGGATGCTCTCGAAAGCCTGCAATATCGGAGTTGTTCGCTGTCCGGTCCTCCCGAACACGCTATACGGCACAGCGCTTTCTACCGCGAGGCCGCCATGCATACGCCGTCCGCGATGCTTCGGGGCGCACGCCCCATTAGAAAACACGTCAATCGACTCGAAAAGGAGCGGCTTAGGGACTCGAAGGAGGGTGCCTGCGGCAAAAGTGATTGCGGAACAAGGGAGCCTGAGATTATGCGAAGAAACGAGCACGATTATCCGGCTTTTGAGCGGGGGGCGTATGGCAATTCCTAATCTAAGGGCTCTTATCGCGGACGAAGAGGGCGCGACGATGGTCGAGTACGGCCTGCTCGTCGCCCTTATTGCAATCGTTGCTGTCACGGCGATCGCTGCCGTCGGCACCAACTTAAGAAGTCTGTTTCGCTCGCTCCCGGCCACGCTTTAGTCACGCGGGATCTCAACAGTTGGTCAACAGTAACGGGGGCGCGTTTGTCTCCGAAGCGCTAGTTTCGATTCGTCCGCGACCAATTTGTAAACAGTAAATCGCCCTATGATCGCGCCGGTAACGCCAGCCAACGATATGTCATCCGAACGCGTGAAAAACGCTCTAGCGCCCGCGTAACGGAAGCCCGGGCCCACCAAAGACGAGTAGCATATGCCGTCATCGTAGCGCCAACGGGAATCGAAAGCGCTTTTGCCTGTAGCTAGAGCGAGCCCGAGATCGCTAAAAGGTCGCTTTTACAATGCAAGTGTTAAATTCGAGTAGCTGGAAGTGACAGAAAGTTGCTCACGCGTAAACCGGAATTAACCCGGCGGTACAAACACAAGAAGTGCCATGGTGACACAGCATTGCGGGATTGGAGCCAGAGCCGCAAAGACGAGACACCCCGGCCGCCGGGACTCCAGCTCGGCTCAGCTGCAGCGATCGAAGCCGCCGCGATCTAAGCCGCTCAGTCTAACGTAGGGCCGCGAGGCTGCTGCGAGCGAGACTTCCGCGCCGCGAGCCGCGCGCAGCTGCCATGCGAGCAAAGCCGCTAAACGAAACAGCCTCGCGATCGCGAAGCCGTGCGCGGGGCAGAGGCGCGGGGGTGGGATAGGCCCAGAATCGGGAGCCAGGGATAACTGTGGATTTCCGGCCAAAACGGCCACGAAGGAGATCCACCCATGCGCAAGAGCCGCTTCACCGAGGCTCAAATCGTCGGGATCGTCCGAGAGTACGATGCCGGCACGTCGGTCGCAGAGTTGGCCCGAAAACACGGCATTCACGCGAACACGATTCGGCTTTGGAAATCAAAGTACACCGGAATGGAAGTCGCTGACGTCGTCCGCCTGAAGGAGCTTGAGGCGGAAAACGCACAGATGCACCGCATTATTGCCAAGCTCACGCTAAAAGTCGACGCTATGGATAACCTGATCCGAAAAAACGGTTGGGGCCTTCGCAGCGACAAGAAGCGGTGAAGGCGTTGCAGCAAGATGGTTTGAGTCAACGTGAAGCGTGCAAGATCATGCGCGCGCGGCGCCGTTCGTCCAACGAAAAACCTGGCGTCAGATTTCTTGAGGACGCTCCGTTGATCAAACGACTTACGGAGCTCGCCCAGGCGTATCCCCGTCGCGGCTGCAAGCGTTTGTATGATCGCTACGAGCGCGAGGCGCGCGAGGACGATCCGTACATGAACTATAAGCGATTTCGGCGCCTCTACCGCCTTGGGAATCTGCAGATTTCGAAGCGCCGGCGCCGGAGTCGGGCCAAGTACATTCGAGGAGTCTCTTTGCGCCGCTCCGATCGGCCGAACGACATCTGGACCATGGACTTCGTTTCCGATCGGCTGCTGCACGGTCGTGTCTTCCGCGCTCTGACGCTGCTCGATGAATGCAGTCGATACGCGCTGGCAGTGCAGCCCGAGTTTTCGTATCCGAGCGCGTCGGTCGTTTGCACGCTGGAGCAGGCTGCTCGTGAGCACGGATATCCACGTTGCCTGCGCGTGGACAACGGCCCCGAGTTTATTGCTTCTGCCCTCGAAGTTTGGGCTCATGATCACAACGTCGAGTTGCTCTTCATTCAACCTGGAAAGCCCACTCAGAACGCTTTCATCGAGTCGTTCAATTCTCGCGTTCGAGACGAGCTGCTGATGACCAATCGTTTTCGAACGATCTTTGAAGCGCGATTTGCGGCTGAGGATTGGCGCAACGAATACAACACCAAGCATTCGCATAGCTCACTGGGCGGGATGACTCCCGAGGAGTTCCTCGCTCGTTACGAAATTACTAACCCGCCACAGAAATCACTGGCCGCATGATGGGACCTATCCCAATCTCAGCGAGAAACTCCCCCACTGAGCTGCTGCAAACTGTAGAAAACGCCCTCGCGTTCCAGTAACGCTCGCGTTTCTGCTCGTCATGCTCGATTATCCAGCCGATTCGTAAGCCCGGTAGCGAGAATGCTTTGGAGAAGTCATTGATAACCGTCGCCTTTGGTAGCCTCGCCGCCGATTGGACTTCCTCGGTGTGGTGGATTGGATGGTAGACC
>JBAPZS010000218.1:0-3154 GCA_049285355.1 Candidatus Cybelea sp.
GGCCGCGCTGAAGCAGGCCGGCATCAAACAGCTCGATGGCGTGAAGACGGTAACGCCCTAACTGAAGAGGCGTTTCAAGAAGGCTTCGTGCTTGTAGGATGCGCTGCGGCCGAAATGGACGACGACGAGGTCGAGCGAGGGCACGAGGTAGAGTGCCTGCCCCGCCGAGCCGCTTGCGTAGACGAGATCCTCGGGCGTCCTGAGCGAAGTCGAAGGACCTGCGCCCAGCCACCATCCCAGGCCGTATCGCGCGTTAGCCAAGGATCCGATGAAAGCGGGTGCGAGACGCTGCCGCTCGCGCAGAACGAACTGCCCGTAGGCAAGCCAACTCTCGGCCGAGAGTGATGCGCCGGTCGGCAGCGGATGCGTTCCGTCCGCCAGAGTGCGCCAGCTCGCGATGGCGACGCCGGCCGGATTGGTGATGCGCTCGCGCAGATAATCGTGCGGCGTCGACTTGGAAGATTCGAGTTTGCGTGCGAGCACTGCGCCGAAGACTTGAAGCGGAATGCCGCCGTAAGTGAAGCGCGTGCCGGGCTCGTTCTTCAGCGGCATCGCTAAAGCGCGCTCGTAGATGGGAACGGCCGCGCCTAGCCCGCCAAACCCGAACCCCGCGGTCAGCGAGAGCAGCATGCGCAGCGTGACGCGGCGCTTCCACGCATCGTCGCCCCACTGCGCGATCGTGTCCGCGACGGGTTCGTCGAGCTCGAGCAATCCGTCGGTTTGCGCACTGAGCGCGACGGCCCCCCAGAAACTCTTCGTCCCGCTGTAAAGCGGATGCGGCGTTTGCGCCGTTATGCCGGCGGCGTACTCCGATGCGATGGTCTCGGCGCCGCGCGCGATGAGGACCGCGCGCGGCGCGTGCGCGCCCGCGTACGCGAGCGCCGCGGCAGTGTTGAGCTCGGGCAGCATTGGAGGAGCGTTCGTATATCGCTTGCAAAAGCGCCTGCATGAGGCCGTACGTGCTGCTGGTTGCCTCGATCGCCGCATTGGGCGGACTGCTCTTCGGTTACGATACCGGCGTCATCTCGGGCGCGATACTCTTTATTTCGCACCAGTTCGTCTTAGACAGCCGGCTGCAGGCGTTTACGATCAGCGTGGTCCTGATCGGCTGCATCGCCGGCTCGGCCGTCGCCGGAACCATCGCCGACCGGATCGGGCGCCGCCCGACGCTCTTTGCGGCGGGCGTCGTCTTCTTGCTCGGCGCGCTGATCTCGGCGCTGACGCCAAACGAAGCCATTCTTCTCGCCGGTCGATTCATCGTGGGGATCGGCATCGGCTTCAGCTCGGTGGTCGCCCCGCTCTACATCTCCGAGGTCGCGCCCGCGCAGACGCGCGGCGCGCTCGTCTCCCTCTATCAGTTTGCGATCACGATCGGGATTCTCGCGGCCTACCTCGTCGACTACGCGCTCTCCGGGGGCGCCTATTGGCGCTGGATGCTCGGGCTTGCCGTCCTACCGTCGCTGGTTCTCATGGCCGGAATGCTCGGCATGCCCGAAAGCCCGCGCTACCTTTTTAAGATTGCGCGCGAAGGGAAGGCGCGAGACGAGCTGGCGCGCATCTACGATAATGCTGCCGAGGTCGAACGCGAGGAGGACTCGATCGCGGCGAGCCTGCGCGTCAAGAGCGCCGGCTGGAAAGGATTGTTACTGCCGGCGGTTCGACCGGCGCTCTTCGTCGGCGTCTCGCTGGCCGTCTTGCAGCAGATTACGGGCATCAACACGGTCATCTATTACGGACCTCAGATCTTTCAGATGGCCGGCGTCGGCTCGGCTTCGGCCTCGATCTTGGCGCAGTCCGTCGTCGGAACCGTGAACTGCCTCATGACGCTGATCGCGATCTTCTTCGTGGATCGCATCGGACGCAAGCCTCTGCTTTACGTTGGCATTGCGGGCATGTTCGTGGCCTTGTCGGCGATGGCGATTGCCTTCTCGCAAGCGCACCTCACGGGATCGCTGGGCTCGATTGCGCTGGGCAGCATGATGCTCTACGTAGGCTGCTTTGCCTTTAGCCTGGGCCCAATCGTGTGGCTATTGATCTCGGAGATCTTCCCGCTTCCGGTGCGAGGTTTGGGCATGTCGGTCTCTACGCTTGCGAACTGGGTCGGCAACTTTTTTGTATCGCAGTTCTTCTTGACGATGGTGCAGCACTTTGGCGCTTCGGGAACGTTCTGGTTCTACGCGGCGCTCTGCATCGTAACGATTCTTTTCGTCTATAAGATGGTGCCCGAGACCAAAATGGAGCTGCTCGAACAAGTCCGCGTTCGCCCGGCTTCCGTTCCCTAGGATGACGCCAAAACTCAGCGTCGTTATCCCCGTTTACAACAATTGGTTTCTGAGCCGCCGCTGTCTTCAGATTCTGGATCGGCTGCAGCAGACCGGCCCCATTGCGTTCGAAACGATCGTCGTGGATAACGCGTCCACCGACGAGACGCCTGAGGCGATTGCCGAGTTTCCGTGGGTGCGGTACCTGCGCCACGAAGTCAATCGAAACTTCGCGGGTGCCTGCAATGCCGGCGTACGGATGGCGCGAGCGCCGCTCGTGCTGCTGCTCAATAATGATGCCTATCCCCTCGGCGATGCGCTGAGCCCGCTGGTCGCCGCTTTTGAGCGGCCGGAGGTTGCAATTGCCGGCGGCGCGCTCTTGTTCGAGGACGGCGTGACGCAGGCGGCGGGTCTCGTCCTCTTGCGCAACGCGCATTGGCACTATTCGTATCGCAATCTTCCGGCGTCGCTCGACGGCGTAACCTCGTCGCGCGACGCGCTCGGCGTCTCCGGGGCGGCGATGGTGGTTCGGGCGCGGTGGTTTCTCGAGAACGGCGGTTTCGACGAGTCGTTCGTCAACGGCTTCGAGGACGCCGATCTGTGCATGCGCGCGCGCGACGGCGGGTGTGCGATCGCGTACGTCGCCGCGGCACGATTCGCGCACTACGAAGCGGCGTCGGCCGGGCGATTCGCCCGCGAACTGGAGAACGAGCTGCGCTTTTACGCGCGTTGGGCGCGAAGCTTGGCGGCGCTGCCGCGAACCGAGCGCGGCGAGGCCGGCGCAATAGCGATCGCCGGTGACGACTCGGGCGACCGGCTGCTCGGGGCGGCGCGCGCCGACCTCGAAGCCGCGCTCCATTCGTTTGGGCATCCCGTCGTGCGCGGTCGAGTGC
>JBAPZS010000219.1:0-3021 GCA_049285355.1 Candidatus Cybelea sp.
CCCTGTCGCGTGGCCGAAAAGCACAGTCATCGGTCGACCTCACCAAAGACCGGGTCGAGGGAACCGATCATTACGACGAGATCGGCGATGAGGTTGCCGGGAGCGATGCCCTTCAAAGCTTGGAGATTGTAGAGGGATGGTGGGCGCGTACGGATGCGCCAGGGGCGATTCTCGCCGTTGCTCACGATGTAGTAGCCGAGTTCGCCGCGCGGCGATTCGACCGAGTGGTAGACGTCGCCGGGCGGAACGCGAAAGCCCTCGCTGATCAACTTGAAGTGATGGATCAGCGCCTCCATCGAGAGCGCGATCGTCTCTTTCGGCGGCAACGCAACCTTCGGGTCGTCGATCATGACGGGTCCGGGGTTATCGAGACGCTTGCGTACTTGCTCCACGATGCGCATCGCCTGCTCCATCTCGTCGAGCCGCACCAGAAAGCGCGCGTAGGCGTCGCCTTCGGTGCGCGTCGGCACGTCGAACTCGTACGTGTCGTAGCCGGTGTACGGAAAGGCTCTACGGACGTCGTAGGCGATTCCGCTCGCCCGCAGGCTGGGCCCGGTGACGTTCCACTGCAACGCCTCTTCGGGCGAGAGTACGCCGACGCCGATCGTGCGATCCTGAAAGATCGGGTTCGCCTGCAAGAGTCCGCGCAGTTCGCGCATCCGGCCTGGAAACTTCTCGATGAGGGCGTCGAGCCTCGCCATGAAGCCTGCGGGCAGGTCGCCGTTGAGGCCGCCGATCCGCACGTAGTTGGGATGCATGCGCGCGCCGCCGACCGCCTCTTGCAGATCCAAAATGTTCTCGCGCAGATCGAAGCAGTAAAAAAAGATCGAGATGGCACCGAGGTCGATGCCGTGCGTCCCGAGCCAAACGCAGTGCGAGGCGACGCGCGTTAACTCTGCCACCATCACGCGGATATCGCGCGCTCGCTGCGGTATGCGGTCGGTGATGCCCAAGAGTCTTTCGACGCCGAGGGCGTAACAAAGTGCGTTGGACTCGGGCGCGAGGTAGTCCATGCGCTCGATCACGGTCTGCCCTTGCGTCCAGAAGAGCCCCTCCGCGCTCTTCTCGATACCCGTATGAAGGTAACCGATCTCCGGATCGACCTTCACCACATTCTCGCCGTCGATCTCAAGCACGAGCTGCAAGACGCCGTGCGTCGATGGATGCTGCGGCCCCATCGAGAGCACCATCGTGTTTCCGGACTGGCTTACGATATCAGGCGATAGCGGCGTTGCCGAAAGCGTCATGGCGAGCTCTCTTCCTCCGGCGGCGTCGCGCCGGCCGCGCGCGCGCGTTTTACCTGTTCTTGCAAGGCTTCGAGCGTACGCCCCGTGGGCGGAGTTCCCGCTACGACGTTGGTCTTGTTTGCGAAGGCAGGTCGCGGCGCTCGCTCGAGCGCCGGACCGCGCATCGGATAATCTTTGCGCAGCGGATGGCCGACCCAGTCGACGGGCATCTGTATCCGGCGAAGATCGGCGTGCCCGTCGAAGACGATTCCGAAGAGATCGTATACCTCGCGTTCCGCCCAGTCGGCCGACTTCCACAGATCCATGACCGACCGCACCGGCTGACCTGCATCGACGCCGCAGAGAACGCGTACGCGCGCGGGCCTGCCGACTTCGGCGAGCGTTGCGATCTTCGGAGCCAATCGCAGCAGATGGTAGACGACGTCGAAGCGCGGCGTCCGCTCCAAGTAGTCCACCGCGCCGAGGTCGAGCAGCATCGCATAGCCGTCGGCTTTGATTGCCTCGAGCCGCGAGCGCAACTCGGACGGAAGGACGCGCTCGATGACTGCATCGTCGATCGGCGGGCGTAGGCTGGGCGGGTCGATCGCGGCGCCGGCGATCGGCGGGGTTTGCGTACTAGGCATAAGAGTTTGAAGGCTTAGTCGTTAGGCGCGCGCCAGGATGCCGCCACGGCCACCTTCACGGATCTGCTTTTGAATGAGGTTAACCGCGTAAAGGAGCCCATCGGGCGTGGGGGGGCAGCCCGGAACGTAGACATCCACCGGAATGATCGTATCGACGCCTTGAATAATCGCATAGTTGTCGAAGATGCCGCCCGAGCTCGCGCAGGCACCCATGGAGATGACCCATTTCGGATCGGCCATCTGGTCGTATAAGCGCTTGACGACCGGGCCCATCTTCTGAGCCACGCGGCCCGAGACGATCATCAAATCGGCTTGACGCGGCGAGCTGCGAAAGACTTCCGAGCCCAAACGAGCGATGTCGTACTCCGAGGAGGTTACCGTCATCATCTCGATGGCACAGCATGCGAGTCCCATCGTGAGCGGCCAAACCGACGAGCTTTGCGCCCAACGCGCGACGTCGTCGAGCCGGGCGAGCATGAACTGGCCGGGACCGAGCGTCACGAGCCTACCGCCATACGAAGCCGCCCTTCTTCCAAACGTAAGCGTAGCCGATTCCGAGTACAACGATGAAGACGACCATCTCCATCAGCCCGAAGACGCGCAGCGCGTGCATTCGTACCGCCCATGGATAGAACGACGCGGCCTCGACGTCGAAGATGACGAAGAGCATTGCAACAAGATAGAAGCGTACCGGAAAGCGTCCCGCGACGGGTGAAGTCGGCTCGACTCCACACTCGTAGGCTTCGCGCTTATGCCGATTCGGCTTCGCGCGACCTAGAAGACCCGGTAAGAGACTAAAGAGCAAGGCCGCCGCTAGCGCGACGCAGAGGTAGATCGCGACCGGTTCGTAGGGATTCATGGCTCACCAACGCTTTTTTGCAAATCGCGGGCTATACCTGTCCTTCTCGTCCGTCGGACTGCTTGCTCTACGTTGCTTGCCCGGGGGGACGATGCCGCATTTTAAACGTACACTCGGTTATGCGATACGCGGTCCTGGGGATGCTCCTGCTCTTTGCTCTCGGCGACGGCTGTTCGCCGCCGCCAAATGTCGTAGGCGTTCAAGACTTCGGCCACGTTACCGGACGCGTGCTGGACGCGATGACCAACCGTCCGATCCCAAATGCTCTGCTCTCGGTCGGTTCGCTCTACAC
>JBAPZS010000220.1:0-13643 GCA_049285355.1 Candidatus Cybelea sp.
GAACAGCAACTCGTACGTGTTGGGGTTTGGTGCAAAGCGAGCAACGGCGTAATGGTCCTTATGGCGAGAGAATCGCACGACCTTTTGCAAGAGCGTCACGCCGTCGATCGTCAGCGTGTCGTCGCGAACGTCCAGCCCGCTGCGGTAGACGCGATGGTGCTGCTCGATGTTGCTCGCGCCGACCTGTGAGATAGTGTACGAAAAGACGACGACCTTCGGTGCGGCCACCGAAGCGATCGCCGACGCGTAGCGCTGCAAGACGTACTGCGAGTCTAGATGGCCCCCGCTTGCGCCGAGCGCTACCGGTACTGCAAGGGTTGCGAGCAGACGCAGCACCCTCACGTCAACACTGCATCCCGAATCGCCGACAGCGCGGCCTGCGCACCGTTTGCGTCGCTCCCGCCTCCTTGTGCCATAACGGCCTGGCCGCCGCCCTTCCCGGAAACCAGCGGAGCCGCCAACTTCACGAGGTTGCCGGCGTGAATGCCTTCCCCGACGAGATCGTCGCTCGCGCTGACGAGAATGCTCACGCTGCCGTTGTCGATTCCGGCTAGCGCTACAACCCCGCTGCGCAGGCGGTTGCGGATCGCGCTGTTGAGATGGCGGAGCGCTTCGCCGTTTGCTTCCTGGACGATCGCGCCGACGAACGCCCGGTCGCCCTTGCGCTCCGCGTTCTTAACGTACGACTCCGCATCGGCGGCGGCAAGCCGAGCGCGCAGTTGACCGAGCGCGGTCTGCAGCTCCTTGACGTCGCGCTGCATGCGTTCGACGCGGTCGCCCAACTCCTCGGGCGCCGCGGACATCGAGGCCGAGAGCGTTCCCATTAGCTCGCCCTGCTTGTTGACGTGCTCTTCGGCCGCCTCGGAGACGCAGGACTCGATTCTGCGAATCCCGCTCCCGATCGACGATTCGGAGAGAATCAGGAAGAGCCCGAGCTCGCCGGTCGTGTGCGAATGGGTACCGCCGCAAAACTCGACCGAGGGTCCGGCCTGCACGACGCGGATCATATCGCCGTACTTCTCTCCGGCCATCCATATCGCGCCGGTCTTTCTCGCCTCCTCGAGCGGCAGTACGCGCGTCACCAAATGAGCATCGTCGCGAATCATTTCGTTCACGCGGTGCGCGACCGCGTGACGCTGCTCCGGCGTGAGCGCCCCGCCGGGCCAGCGAAAGTCGAAGCGCATGCGATCGATGCCGACCCACGAACCCGCCTGATTGACCTCATCACCCAGCACGTCTTTGAGCGCGCGCTGCAAGAGATGCGCCGACGTGTGATGACGTCGAATCTCTCGACGCCACCAGTCGTAGACGCCGGCACGAACGCGATCGCCGGCGGTGAAACTTCCTTCCACCACGATTCCGCCGTGGGCGATTGCGTCGCCCATGTACTGTGTATCGCGTACCTCAAAGATAGCCTGCACTGAGCCTGTCGAAGTGTCGCGTACGATTCGGCCGCGGTCGCCGATCTGTCCGCCGCGCTCCGCGTAGAATGAGGTGCGATCCAAAATCAGCATGCCCTCATCGCCCTGCGACAGCGCGGCCACGGGTTTTCCGTCTCGGAGCATCGCGACGACGTCGCCCTCGGCCTCGAGCCCTTCGTCGTACCCGGTGAAATGGCTGCGGGTCGCCGGAAGGTCGGCTAATGCGACCACGTCGCGCTTCGCGACGGCATCGCGTCGCGCGCGAGCCCGCTGCTCCTCCATCAGCGTATCGAACGCGACGGTATCGACCGCCGCGCCGCGCTCGCCCGCAATTTCGCGTGTTAGCTCCAGGGGAAAACCGTAAGTATCGTGCAGCAAAAACGCTTCTTCGCCGCTGATGACGCCGGCGTGCTGCGCGAGCGCTTCGTCGATCACGCGCTCGAGCATCGTGATCCCGCGCTCCAGCGTGCGGTCGAAGCTTTGCTCCTCCTGACGCATCGCTGCGACGACGCGCGGCAGGCTCTCGCGCAGCTCCGGGTATCCCGGCTCGAGTGAGGTCACGACCGCCGGAACCAACTCGGCGAGAAAACCGTCGGGATAGCCCAACAGCCGCCCGTTGCGAACCGCGCGCCGAATCAAGAAGCGCAGCACGAATCCGCGTTCCGTGTTCGACGGATAGACGCCGTCGTTGATCAGGAAAGTCGCCGAGCGAATATGGTCGGCGATGATGTTTTGGCGCGCGCGTTGCTCTAGCGGATCGAGCGTCGTATGCCCGATCGGCGGCTGGGCGCTTACCAAATCGGTAAAGAGGTCGGTTCGATACATCGAGGCGACGCCGTTACAGACGGCCAGCATGCGTTCCAAGCCGGCGCCGGTATCGATGGACTTGCGCGGAAGATCCTCCAGCCCGCTGTCCGCCGTGCGATTGTACTGTTGAAAGACGACGTTCCAGATCTCGACGTAGCGGTTCCCGAGGTTCGGGCCGGTATCGCCCGCGCCGCTCGCGTATTCCGCACCCGTATCGTAAAAGATCTCCGTGCAGGGCCCGCACGGACCGGTCGCACCCATAGTCCAAAAGTTCTCTTCGTCGAAACGCGTGATGCGCGTCGGATCCACACCGATTTCATTGGCCCAAATTCGCTCTGCTTCGTCATCGCCGGTGTGCACCGTTACATACAGCCGTTGCGGATCGAGACGCAGCACCTTGGTAACGAACTCCCAGGCCCACACGATCGCCTCGCGTTTGTAGTAGTCCCCGAAGCTGAAGTTGCCGAGCATCTCCAAGAACGTGCCGTGTCGCCCCGTCCGGCCGACGCTCTCGATGTCGCTCTTCGCACCCGCGACGCGCAGGCAGCGTTGCACCGTGACGACCCGTGGCGCCGGCGCCGGCTGCTCGCCCAGAAAGACCGGCACGAACTGCTCCATGCCCGCGATGGTAAACAGCGTCGTCGACATCTCGTGCGGGACTAGACTCGCCGGCGGCAGCAGCTTGTGCTGCTTGCCCACGAAAAAGTCGATCCACGCCTGCCTAAGCTCCTGGCTATTCATCTGTCTAGATTATAACAGGGGCCGGTAGCACGCTCCTGTGCTTCCGGTCAGGCGGCCATACCGGTGCTTTGGGGACGCGCGCAATCCGCGTGCTACTCCGCTAGGAAGCCGCGGAGCTTTTCGAGGGCCTTCGCTTGTAGGCGAGAGACGTGCATTTGGGAGACGTTGAGCCGCTTTGCGATTTCGGTTTGAGAGACGGTTTCGTAAAAGCGTAAGTAGATGATGACGCGCTCGCGTCCGGTCAGCACTCTGAAGGCCCGTTCGAGGTTCGCGCGGTCTTCGAGCAGCTCGAGCTCCGCGTCGGAGACGCCGACGGTCTCCGCGAGCGTCTGCGATTTCTTCTCCGTCTCCCCCGAGACTTCGCTGTCCAGCGAGAGCAAGTTGTACGCCTGGCCCAACTCTTGCGCCTCGAGGATCTCGTCTTCACTGGCCTGGAGATGCTCGGCCAGCTCGGTTACCGTCGGACTTCGCCCGAGCGCGATGGCCAGCTTGTCGCCGGCTCGGTTGATGGCGAGATTGAGTTCTTGTAAGCGCCGCGGAACCTTTACGGCCCAGCCTTTGTCGCGAAAGTATCGTTTGATCTCTCCCACGATCGTCGGCGTTGCGTACGTCGTGAACTCGACGCCGCGCTCGAGCTCGAAGCGATCGATCGCTTTGAGCAGCCCGACCGTTCCGACTTGCACTAAATCATCGAGCGGCTCTCCGCGGTTCGCAAACTTTACGGCGAGAAACCGGACGAGGTTGAGATGCACGACGATGAGCTCGTCGCGCAAACGTTCGTATTCGGTGCCGGAATTTTCAGGAGACTCGGCGTGCTGCCGCCGCCGCTCGACAAAACGTGCAAAGAGCGCGCGGGTCCGCTCGCGGTCGCGGCGCGCATCCTCCCGCTCGAGCATTATTCCGTCGCGCTCGCTAACCTCTTGACCATCAGCAAGTCCGTCCCCATCTGCGGGCTGGTGTCGTAGCGAACTTCGTCCATCAACGACCGGATGAGGAAGACGCCAAGTCCGGCTATTCGCGCTTCGTCGAGGCCCATCTGCGGTGTCTCGACCGAGTGGGCGCCGCGGCGTCCGCTGTCGCGCACGCGAACGCGCAGCGAATCCGAGAGGGTCTCGCACGTCAGGTCGATGAACTCGCCATGTCCGTCGTGTTGAAGGACGGCGGCACAGGCCTCTGCGACGGCGAGCTTCACGTCCTCGATCTCTTCCAGCGACAAGTGCAGGCGGTTGGCTGCGACGGCAGCGGCGAGCCTGGCCAGCGCGATCCATTCAGGCCGCGAGGGAATACGAAGCTCGACGAGCTCGGGATCGAAATGCTCGACGGCCTGATTCATACCAGCGCTTTCATCGCGGAGTCTTCGTTTTCGAAGATACCGAAGATCTTGACCAGGCCGGTGATATCGAAGATCTTCTTGATCTGCGGGTTAGAGCAAACCAGATTGACCGAACCACCGTGCTCGCGAACGCGTTTGAGTCCGCCGATCAACACTCCCAACCCAGTGGAGTCGATGTATCGTACCTTCTCGAGATTGATAACAAGGTAATAGACCCCACGGTCGATCAGTTCGCCGATCGCGTCCTTCACCTTCGGTGACGTATAGACGTCGATTTCGCCGCTGAGGTCAACGACGTAGCAATCGCCAGGAGCCTCTCGAACGTTGACCTTGATATCCAATGC
Organism: Candidatus Cybelea sp.; assembly: GCA_049285355.1. Lineage (GTDB taxonomy): Bacteria > Vulcanimicrobiota > Vulcanimicrobiia > Vulcanimicrobiales > Vulcanimicrobiaceae > Cybelea. The sequence goes on from JBAPZS010000220.1 coordinate 4,647, forward strand.
GGCTATCCCTCCGCTTTCTGCTCGAGTTCGCTGCGCGTCTCTTGCGCCGCACTCTGCCCCTCGGCGACGGCCGCGCCGATGTTGGAGCGAGCGCTCTCAACGACTTGCCGGCCACGTTCGTAAAGGTCCGATACGCTCGATTGCCACTGCGACGTAACGTCGCCAACCTTCCCTCGAAGGTCGCCGGTCGCGTCCATTGCCTCGCGCGCCTTGCCGGCCAGCCGATCCCGCGCCCCTTCTTGGGACAAAATCGTAGCGGCGGCCGCACCTGCGACCGCACCGATGAGAAGACCGGCGAAGAATCCACCTCCGCCATTGCTCTTGCCCATAATTTTAGCTTTGCTCCCTACTCTTTGACTCTTTTCCCGTAGTCAACCGCCGTAAACCGGCGCTGATGCCACTGAGTGCCGCGCCTACATTGATAATAGTGGGCGAGACGGCGCTCTTAGTCAGGTCGGCCGTATGCGCAAGCGACCCTGTCGCCTCTTCCAGCGCTTTGGTCACCTGGTCCACGTTCGTCAGCGTGTTGGTCAGGGGTGTACCGATGCTTTCAAGCTGCTTGTCTACTTCATCCAGCGTGGTGCGCACTCGGGCCAGCGTTTTGGCCAGCGCCAGCGTTGCGACAAAAATCCCAACGCCGACCAGCAGAGCGCCTACCCCGCCGAGAACGTCGAGGATCAGCCCACCATACTGCGTTCCGTTCAACCTTCTGCCTCCAGCCGCGCGCGGTTCGGTTCGAACCTAGCCATTCCCCCTCCCCGCTATCGCCGAGGGGGAGCCCGCTCGCAGCTCGGCCACCAGGCCCGCAATGACGGCAAGGACGCGATCGACCTGCGCCCGCGACGTCGCAACGCCCAACGAAAACCGAATCCCGCTGCTGGGAGTCTGACCGTCAGGCGCCATCGCCGCCAAGACATGGCTCGGTTCGAGCGTTCCGGAAGTGCACGCGCTCCCCGCCGAGACGGCGATCCCCGCAAGGTCGAGCGCGATCAGCAACGCTGCCGGGTCCAGCGAGGGAAAGCTGAGATTGCTCATGTTCGGCAGCCGCGGCGCGCCGCCGGCATTAACTCGCACGCCCTCAACCCGCGAGCAGATTCCGGCCTCTAAAACGTCGCGCAGTTCCGCGATCGCGCCGGCATACTCGCGACGCTCGGCGACGGCCAGCTCCAGCGCCTTGGCCATTCCGGCAATGCCCGCCACGTTCTCCGTGCCGGAGCGGCGTCCCGACTCTTGCCCCCCACCCATTACGACCGGCGCTAACGGCACCCCGCGGCGAACGAAGAGCAACCCGGCGCCCTTTGGTCCGTAAAACTTGTGTGCAGAGAGCGAGAGCAGATCGACGTCGAGAGCCCCGACGTCAATCGGCAGCCACGTCGGAGCCGCGACGGCATCGCTGTGAAGGAGGACGCTGTGGCGGCGGGCGATCTCGGCGAGTTCGGCGATCGGCTGTACCGTTCCGACCTCGTTGTTGGCATACATGATCGAGGCCAGGACTGTCTGCGGCCGCAGCGCCCGTTCGAACGTTGCCGGATCGACTCGCCCTTGGGCGTCTACGGGTAGGAGGCTCGTCTCAACTCCCTCTTCGCGCAACCGCTCGAGCGCGGCGATGACGCCATGATGTTCGACCGCCGAGACGATTACGTGTGCCGGGCGAGCCATCGCTCGCGTGGTGCCGAGGAGCGCGAGGTTGTTGGACTCGGTCCCGCCGGAAGTGAATACGATCTCATCGCGAGATGCCCCGATCGCCTCGGCGACCCGATCCCGCGCGGCGTCCAACGCGGCGCGCGCCCGCCGCCCTTCGGCATGCAACGAGCTTGGATTAAAATCGGAGTAATCCGAGGTCCGCTGCATCTCGCGCGCCGCCTGCGCACGCAACGGCGTCGTCGCCGCATGATCTAGGTAAATTCGCTCGGAATTCACAGGTCGCTCACAGTATGCCGCACTAGTATCGGGTTGTGCGAAGCTCCAACGCACACTCCGAGAAGTAGCAACGGGAAACTGGCGGTCCGAGAATCACTCGGGCCGCCTCTTTTTTGCGGCGTGGCGCTCCGCGATGATACGTTCGGCTCCCTGGTTCCCCGGAACGTAGTACCGCCGCCCGCGCAGGTTCGCCGGAAGGTTCGGCTGGACGACATCGTAATCGTCGTGAGCGTAGTGGTATCCCTCACCATATCCGAGCTTGCGCATCAGCGGCGTCGACGCGTTACGCAAGTGTAAGGGAACCGGATCGTTGCGCGTTCCCTCCACGTCGGACATCGCGGCGCCAAAACTTACTCCGACGCTGTTGCTCTTAGGTGCCGTCGCGAGATACAGCGTCGCGTGCGCGAGGGGAAAGAAGCCTTCGGGCATGCCGACAAAGTGGACCGCCTGCTGTGCGGCAACCGCAACGCGCAGCGCTTCGGAGTCCGCAAGACCGACATCTTCCGATGCCAGAATTACCAATCTCCGCGCGATGAATAGTGGATCTTCGCCACCCTCGATGAGACGCGCAAGCCAGTACAGTGCCGCATCCGGGTCGCTCGCACGAACGGACTTGATGAGCGCACTGATCGTATCGTAATGCATCTCACCGCCCTTGTCGTACCGCGTGTGCCGCCGTTGCATCGCCTCTCGCACAACGCCGGCGTCGATCCGCGGAGGCTCCCCGGGCGCCGTCGCCGCGGCAAGCTCGAGCGCATTGAGCGCCGCGCGCGCATCGCCGTTTGCGAGCCCTACGAGCATCGTTCGAGCCTCGTCGTCGATCGTGATGTTTTTGGTACCCAAGCCCCGCTCCGGGTCGCTTAGCGCACGATCGACGATAGTTCCGACCTCTTCATCGGAGAGCGCTTCGAGCACAAAGACGCGCGCTCGCGAGAGCAGCGCCGAGTTGACTTCAAAGGACGGATTCTCGGTCGTCGCGCCGATCAGCGTAACCGTGCCGTTCTCGACGAACGGCAGCACCGCATCCTGCTGCGCCTTGTTGAAGCGGTGAATCTCGTCGACGAACAGGATCGTCGGTTTTCCGGAACGCCGGCGAACCTTGGCCTCGTTGATGACGCGCCGCAGATCGGCGACGCCGGCGCTGACGGCAGACATCCGTTCGAAATAGGCGCCGGTCTGGCCGGCGACGATCTCGGCAAGCGTCGTCTTTCCGCTTCCCGGGGGCCCCCAGAGGATCATTGACGGCACCTTATCGCGCTCGATCGCGGCGCGCAGCGCGCGACCGCGTTCCAGCAGCGTGCCTTGACCCACGAACTCATCGAGCGAGCGCGGGCGCATGCGCGCCGCTAACGGAACCGTTAAGGCTGGATAGTCGAAGAGCATCGCGTCCCCGCGCTCACGGAGATGTGCTTGGGCGATTCACCGGCTCGGTAAGGGGGTTCTTGGGAATCTTGAGTGGTTTCGGTGTCGCCAACTGCCGGTGGAACTCGCTGGGAAACTGAATGGTAACGTTGCCTTCGGCGTGAGCGTCTCCGCTCGTCGTGTTGTAGAGCACCTTACGAGCGGTCATATTTCGGGTCCCCGAGACGATGTGCACGGCGCCTTCCAACAGCAACGTGTGCGCCATATTGTCTAAGGTGCCGTTGTCGGCGGTGACGACCGTATCGGCCTGAACGTACCGGACGTTTCCGATCGCTTTGTACATCTTGGCCATGCCGTCAATCTGCGCTTTGTCGGCCGTTAGCGTCGACGGACCCGACGATTGCGCGTTGGTAGACGACTGCGAGTTGGTATCGGAAAGGCCGGTTGCGGCACCGCCCTGCATGTCGTGCATCACGACGTGCCCGTTGAGGAAGAGCATTTGCTTCTTGTAGTTGCCGTTCGCTTTATCGGCGGTGACGTCGCCGCCGGTACGGGTCATGACGACCTTGGCCGGTGTGTTGAAGTCTCCGGTCTTAAAGTTTGCGTTGAGGGAGCTCGCGTGGACGGTCCAAACGCCAAGATCGAAGGATGCCGGAGCGGAGCTCGGGGACGGCCTTGCATTCGGTGACGGCTTGACGTTCGGCGACGGCTTCCCGCTCGGCAAAGGCGAGGGTTTAGCGGCTGCTACGAGCGTCACCACGCCGAGCAGGACGGCAACAAAACGAGTCATGATATTTGCGTGCGTACCTTTACCGTTGGGCGCTCGATCGGTCCCAGCAGCGCAGCGAAGCGACTCTCCGAGACCGCGCCTTCGCGCAGCAGACGAGGCCGAGTGCCGGAGAGATCGATGATGGACGATTCGACGGCGTAGCGGACCGGCCCGCGGGCGACCAGCAGATCCGCGGGAGGGAGCATCGAACGATCGGGGCCGCCGAGATACTGCGGACCGCCGCGCGGAATCGCGGTCGTGCCCGCAATGGGTCCGCAACGATCGAGCAATGCTCGAGCGAAGGGGTCGTCCGGAACTCTGAAGGCGAGCGTGTTCAGCCCTGCGGCGAGTTCGTCGCTGATGAAGGCCGGCTTGCGGATGAGGACGATTACCGGCCCCGGAAGCAGCCGCTTGCCCACGAGCATCGCGAGCGGATTGTCGGGCGCATACTCCAGAAACTCGGATACCGATGCGACGTGCATCGTCAGCGGCCGGTTGTCCGGTCGTCCTTTGGCCGCGTAGATCCGGTCGATCGCGGCCGAATCGTAGGGGTCGCAACCGATGAGATAACTCGTATCGTTGGGCAAAATAACCGTCCCTCCGGCCATAACGGTGCGCGCCACCTCCTCCGCAACGTCGTCGGGCCGAGCGGCTGCCGCATCGATAAGGCGCCCCACGCGATCCAGCGTCATCCCCCGATCATTCCATGCCGAGCCGAAGGTTCGCTGTGCCGCGAGCGCGGCCGCCTAGTGGCCGTTACAGGCCACTAGACGCGCACCCGGGCGCCGGTTCCGAGCGCGACGCACGAGAGAGGGTCGTCGGCGACGATCGCGGGCACACCGGTTACCTCGGAGAGGAGCTTCTCGAAGCCGCGCAAGAGCGCGCCGCCGCCCGTCAGGATGATACCGCGGTCGATGATGTCGGCCGAGAGTTCCGGCGGCGTCTTCTCCAGCACGGACTTAACGGCTTCGACGATCGAGTCGACCGGTTCCGAAAGAGCCTCACGAATCTCCTCACTCGTAATCTTTACGGTTTTCGGAAGCCCGTTGATGAGATCTCGGCCGCGGATCTCCATCGCGAGCTCCTGCTCCAGCCGGTAGGCGGAACCGATCTTGATCTTGATCTCTTCGGCGGTGCGCTCCCCGATCATGAGATTGTAGACGCGCCGAATATATCGAACGATCGCCTCATCGAGCTTGTTCCCGGCAACGCGAAGCGACTGCGAAACGACGATCCCGCCGAGCGAGATTACCGCAACGTCCGTCGTTCCGCCGCCGATGTCGATGACCATGCTTCCCGAAGGCCCGTCGATTGGTAGCCCCGCGCCGACCGCCGCCGCCATCGGCTCCTCGATGATGTCTACGGAGCGCGCACCGGCAAGCTTCGCGGCATCCTTGACGGCTCGCTCCTCGACGCTCGTAATCTCGGCAGGCACGCAGATCGTAACGTGCGGCTTCGGCTTGACGATGGACGACCACCACGACCGATCCTTCATGACCTTCTTGATAAAGTAGGAAAGCATCGCCTCGGTCACTTCGAAATCTGCGATGACGCCGTCGCGCAGCGGCCGAATCGCCGTGATATGCGAGGGCGTACGGCCGAGCATCGCTCGCGCCTCCTCGCCGACCGCCAATACCTTTCCGGTATTCATATCTTTGGCGACGACGGAGGGCTCGCGCAAGACGATGCCTCTGCCCTTGACGTGAACCAATACGTTAGCCGTACCGAGATCGATCCCGATGTCCAATCAACCGACTCCTAGTCTTTAGCTCGCCGAAACTCGCGGATACTCGCTCGTTTCAAAGAATCCGGCCGGCTCGACGAGCGGCGTCACACCGCTGCTGCGCTGCACCTGGCCTCCAAGCTCCGAAAGCATCTCCTCCAACCGTTCGTATCCGCGGTCGATGTATTCCAACCCGATGATTTCGGTTTCCCCGGAGGCAGCCAAGCCCGCTACGACCAGCCCCGCGCCCGCGCGAATGTCCGGCGCTTCCACCGGTGCTCCAGAGAGCTGCTTGGGCCCTTTGATGACGGCCGCATTGCTCTCCATTGTTACCTTGACGTCGGCGCCCATGCGGGCGAGCTCGTTAACATATGAAAAGCGCGCGTTGAAGATCGACTCCTCGACCACGCTCGTCCCCGGGCAAGTGCAGAGAAAACCAACCATCTGCGGCTGCAAATCAGTCGGAAAGCCCGGATACGGCGCAGTGAGAATCTCAGTCCCTCCGGTAATGCCGTCGGCTTTCACGCGGATCCAGTCATCGCCCGTGATCGTAACGACGCCGCACTCTACCAGCTTATCGGTCAAGGCGCGCAAGTGATCGGGACGGCAGCCGGTAACGGTTACGTCACCGCGCGTTACCGCGCCCGCCAGCAGCAGTGTCCCGGCCACGATGCGGTCCGCGATGATTTCGTACTCGACGCCGCGCAGCTCGCGGACGCCGTCGATGACGATCATATCCGTCCCGTGACCGGCAATCTTCGCCCCCATCGCATTGAGAAAGTTCGCGAGGTCGACGACCTCGGGTTCCATCGCAGCGTTCTTCAACGTCGTGGTTCCGCGGGCCAGAACCGCGGCGAGCATCGCGTTCTTCGTGGCGCCGACGCTCGGCATACGAAACTCGATCGCCGCGCCCCGCAACCGCGAGCCTTGCGATGTCGCGATGAGGTAGCCGTGCGCGTTTCGCACGTCGCATCCCAGGGCCACGAAAGCCTGCTCGTGCATGTCGGTCGCGCGCGTGCCGAGCACGCAGCCGCCCGGTAACGGAACCTCGGCTCGGCCGAAGCGTCCCAGCAGCGCGCCGACGATGTCGAACGAAGCGGCCAGCTTGCGCACGAGTGCATACGGCGCCCGGTACGAGGCGACGTTGCTCGCATCGATCGTCACGGTCGTATCGCCCTCATAGCGGATTCGCGCACCCAGCGCCTCGAGCAACGACCACATCACCGAAACGTCGGTGATGTGCGGCACTCGGTGGAGCGTTACGGTACCGCGCGCCAGCAACGCGGCCGCCATAATCGGCAGTGCGGCGTTCTTTGCACCGTGCGTTGCCACCGAGCCTTCAAGGCGCGCGCCGCCTCGAACTCGGAGCGTCGTTTCTAGACGGTCGAGCATGTTCAAGGGACTACCCTTCGCGTAGCCTGCTGACTCGCCTACCGATGACCCGTTAATCGCAGTTGCGCGTTCGCAAAATCGATCGCGACCTGCTCGCGCGCGTAGGCCTCGCTCCCGATGGCCGCACCCTTCTGCCGCTCCGTTGCCGCTTGCAGCCGCTCGCGCGCCTCCGCAACCACGACGTCGCCAAATGCGAGAGCCTCGTCGACCAGTACGGTGATGCGGTCGGGCAACGCCTGCATGAACCCTTCGCTCGTCGCAAACTCCAAGCGCGAGCTTGCACCCTGCCCGTCCTGAGCTTTGTCCTGAGCACTGTCCTGAGCCTGTCGAAGGACGTTCGCTCGCAGAACGCCGGGTTTTAGTGCCGCGAGAAACGGCGCGTGTTTTGGAAGAATGCCCTCTTCACCTTCGGTCGTCACCGCGATTACCAGCTCCGCGTTGCCGTCGAAGACGACTTGCGTCGGCGTCACGAGCTTGAATGCAACCGGATCAGCCACGGGCCATGCGCTCCGCGTTCTCTCGAACTTCGTCGATCGTGCCCGCGTAGAAGAACGCGCCCTCCGGAAGATCGTCGACTTTACCTTCGAGAATCTCCTTGAACGATGCGACCGTCTCGGACAGCTTCACGTATTTGCCGGGGCGTCCGGTGAACTGTTCGGCGACAAAGAACGGCTGAGAGAAGAACCGCTGAATACGCCGTGCACGCGCCACGGCGATCTTATCGTCCTCCGAAAGCTCCTCAACGCCGAGAATCGCGATGATGTCCTGAAGGTCGCGGTAGCGCTGTAACACTTCCTGCACTCCGCGAGCAACCTGATAGTGTTCTTCGCCGATAATCTGCGGATCGAGAATGCGCGATGTTGACGCCAACGGATCGACGGCGGGATAGATGCCCAGTTCGGAGATCGGCCGCGAAAGCGCGGTGGTCGCATCGAGGTGCGCGAAAGTCGTCGCCACGGCCGGATCCGTGTAGTCGTCGGCCGGCACGTAGACTGCCTGAACCGAAGTGATCGAACCCTTGCGCGTCGAGGTGATGCGTTCTTCGAGGATGCCCATGTCGGTTGCAAGCGTCGGCTGATAACCGACGGCCGACGGCATGCGTCCCATCAGCGCTGAGACCTCCGAGCCCGCCTGCATGTAACGGAAGATGTTGTCCATGAAGAGCAGTACGTCGGCGCCGAGCTCGTCGCGAAAATACTCGGCCATCGTTACCCCGGTCTGCGCGACGCGGAAACGCACGCCCGGTGGTTCGTCCATCTGTCCGAAGACAAGCGTCGTCTGCTCGAGCACGCCCGACTCTTTCATCTCGAGCCACAAGTCGTTTCCCTCGCGCGTCCGTTCGCCAACGCCGGTGAAGACGGAGAAGCCTTTGTGCACGTACGCGATGTTACGAATGAGCTCTTGAATGAGCACGGTCTTGCCGACACCCGCGCCGCCGAAGAGTCCCACTTTCCCGCCCCGGGTGTAGGGCGCCATGAGGTCGACGACTTTGATGCCGGTCTCGAAGATGCGCGCCGTCGGTTCCTGGTGCTTCAGCTCGGGAGCCGGGCGGTGAATCGGCCAGCGTGCCGCCGCGTTGACCGGGGCATCGCTGTCGATCGTCTCACCGAGCACGTTGAAGATGCGCCCGAGCGTGCCTTCTCCGACCGGAACGGTGATCGGGCCGCCGGCGCTGCGAACTGTGGCACCGCGCACGAGACCGTCGGTCGATCCGAGCGCGAGACATCGCACTTGGTTGTCTCCCAGCTCGTCCTGCACTTCGAGCGTCAGCTCGCGTGCGGCCATCGCGGATCCGCCGAGCTCGATGGCCGCGCCCGAGTCGGTTGAGGGC
>JBAPZS010000221.1:0-9688 GCA_049285355.1 Candidatus Cybelea sp.
GGCGCTACCAGCACCAGCGATAGCGTCAGCAGCCAGTCGAGATAGACCATCGTCGCGAAGGACGAAACGAAGGTAGCGAGGGCGACGACGAGCTGCGGCACCGAGACGCTCACCGCGTCGATCATCATCTGGAGGTCGGTCGCGAACCGCGCGATTAACTCGCCCGGTCGCCATTTCTCAAACTCCCCCAGCGGCAGGTTCAACAAGCGCCCGAACAAACGAACGCGCAGTCGCGCAACCAGATGCTGGCCGCTCCACGCGGTCAAATACGTCTGACCGTAGATCGCCGCGTTGGAGAGTATCAGCGCCATCGCCGTCAGAATTAACGAGAGGTACAGTGCCCGAAGGTCGGGCCTCTGCCCGGGCGGCGGGACGAGCACCTGATTGACGATGATCCGAAACGCAAGCGGCGGGGCGATCGAGAGCACCCCGGCCAGCACCCCCATTGCCATTGCGATCGAGATGCGAGAGTAGTACGGGCGCGCCTCTGTGGCCAGGCGGTACAGAATCGAGCGGCGGCTCATCCACGCCACGCCTTGCCGCCGCCGGGCAGTGAAACCTCCCGCAGTGCGCTCCGGTACCTGGAAGTGCATGACCAAGGAGGATCGCTGGAACTACATGGATTGCTATTTCCACTCAAACGTCCCGTCGATTGCCCCGTGCATCGACTGCGGTAAGGCGATTTGCGCCACGTGCCGTGACGACCGCGGCGGTTGCCCGAGTTGCCGCCTCTCCGCGAAGGTTGAAGCCGCCACCGCGACGCGTCAGCAGATTCCGGGGTCGGTGCCGCCGCGCCCGGCGCCCGCAAGCGTCCGTGGAACGGCTACGGTGGCGACGCTGCCGGACCCGGTCGAGGCGCGCGCCCTCGTTGCGCTGGGATATCCGTTATGGCCGCTCGCACTTATCTCGCTACTCGATCGCAAACAATCGCGTCAGCTGCGCAAGCAAGCGTTTCAAGCGCTCGGGTTCAACGCCGGCTTCTTCGGTCTCTGGGCGCTCTTGTCGGTCATCGCCCAAATCCCGTTCCTGGGAATATCGGCGTGGGTACTCGTGCCGCTGTTAGCTCCACTCTTCTTGGTTGCCAGCGTCTACTACGGCATCAAGGCCTGGAATGGCGACGACTTTCGCATCCCCGTCGTTACCAGCTGGCTCGAAGAACGAATGCCTCACGGCGATACGAACGCGCGGTAGCGCGACAAAAAGTCTCGCGCGGCGCTCGCGTGGTCGACGATCGGTTGCGGATACGCTTCTCTGTCGAAGAGCGCTAGCGCGAGTTGCGCGGAGTCGTTAACATGGCCGTGCCACGCCGCCGCCGGAACGTGGCGGAGCTCCGGGATCCATCGTCGGACGTACGCGCCGTCCGGATCGAATCGCCGGCGTTGCCGGTCGGGGTTGTAGATTCGTGGAAACTGCGCCATATCGGCGCCAACCCCCGCAATCCACTGCCAGTTCCCCGTAGCCAGCGCCGGATCGTCCTCTACGAGCCCGCGATTCCATTCGTCGCGGCCGACCCGCCAATCCACTCCCAGATCGAAGCAAAGAAACGACGCCGCAACTGCGCGCACGTGAGGATGCATCCACCCGGTCTCCTGCAGTTGGCGGACTCCCGCGTCCACGAGCGGGAAGCCCGTCTTTCCGGCGCGCCATGCCTCAAATCCCTCGCGATCGGCTGCCGGCGCAAACCCACGCATCTTCTCCTGTAACTCGACGGAGTACGTCTCGGGATAGAACCAGGCCAGTTGAAGGAAGAAATCGCGACGCGCCACCGCGCGCAGAAATAATCGAAGCGATAGGCGCTGCTCGCTGATCGAGAACGGGTCGCTCAGGCGATCGCGTACCGTTCGAACGATCGTGCGGGCCGAGATCGTGCCGAACGAAAGGTGCGCCGAGAGTTGCGACGTCCCGTCCTCCGCAGGTATCGGGCTCCAGAGGCTATACCGTGCCGCGCGTTCGTTCAGGAACTGCTCTAAGGAGCGTCGAGCGATCGAGGCGCCGGCCGGCGCAGCCTTAGCCTGCGACGCGAACTCCTGCGCGCGCGGCAGTTCCTCACCATCCACGTTCGCCGAGCTGAATCGCAGCAGTAACGGGTTTTCATACGAGACGACCGCGAGCCGCGACCAGCGCTCGAAGTACGGCGCGAATGCGCGGTACCCCGGTCCGCCGGTATGTGCTGCCGCGCTCTCGTCGGGTGGAACCGCGGGAGCGTCGTGCACGGTCAGCGAGCCAAGACCGCGCTCCTCGAGCGCGCTTTGCAAAGAGCGATCTCGTTCGACGCCGTCGGCGTCGTACGACGCACTCCAGGCCGCCCCGTCGGCACCTATCTCGAGCGCAAGCTCGGGCAGAATCTGCTCCGGCCGGCCGCGGCGAACCAGGAGCCGGCTCCCCAACTCTTGCAGGTCGGCCGCCAGCGACGCGACGGCGGCACAAAAAAACGCCGCCCGGCGCGGCGAAGCCTTCAAACGGCTCGTCAAACCCTCGTCAACGACGATCGCAGGAACGACGTCGCCGCGCGAAGCGGCTGCGGCTAAGCCGGCGTGATCGTCAAGGCGCAGGTCGGTCGAGAAGCGATAGATGAAAAGCCTTCCCGGCATGCGGGCCGACTTCGGTCGTGCAGCGGTCTTCCCTCGGAAACCGCGCTAATGCGCTCGCATCACCGCATCGCAAAGACTTGCGACGAGCTCGACGTTGGTCGAGCCTTTGACGACCGCGCAGTGTACCGGCTTGCCGTGCTCATCCAGCCGCACTTGAAAGGTTACCGTCCGGTGCGCGCCGGCACCTGAGGTAAAGGCCAATGATTCGGCGCGATGCTCGCGGTGCTGCAGCGTCTGCGTCCCAAGGGAAGCGATTGCGCGATCGTCCGGACGCGTCGCGAGTTGCGCGTGCACTGGGACCGCCGCGTGCGTTTCGACGCTCGCCGAGTGGCGGTTGGCAAGGCTTCCGGCGACGAAGACAAGTGCGATACCCAGCGTCGCCGCCCAGACCCAACCGGCGTGCCTACGCGCCGGACGGGTAAGACTCTCGCGAAGGTCGGGCTCCCAGCGTTCTTGGTCTCGAGCGCGCGTAACGAGGCTCGCGACGCGTTCGATCTCATGCTCGCCGCCGATCGCGGTAAGGCAGCGCGGGCAGACCGACAGGTGCTCCCGATATTCACGCCGTTGCGAATCGCTCGCCTCTCCCAAGGCGATTGCGCCTCCCAACATCTCCGCTCGAGTGCAACCGGGTCCAAACTTCATCGCAACGTCTCCTCACTCATAACGTGCCGCAGGGTCTTCATCGCGCGGCAGACTCGCTGCCGAATCGCGTCCGCGCTCGCGCCGAGGATCTGCGCGGCCTCCAACGACGAGTAACCGGCGTAGCTGGTCATCAAAAGCGCCGCGGCTTGATCGGCCGGCAGCCGCGCGATGGCTGCCTGTAAGTCGACCGATTGCGCGCTTTGCTCGTCTATCCGCAAGCCACCGCGATCGAATTCACGATCCAGCGTGAGCGCGCGCACGATTTTTCGCCGGCGCATGAAGGATATCGCCGCGTTCGTTGCCGCGCGATACAGCCAGCCCGGCCGAAGCTCGCGCGTCGGCTCGGCGCAGAGCATGCGATACGCGGAGAGAAAGACGTCCTGCGTCAAGTCGAGCGCGACCTCCGCGTCGCCCACCATACGCCGAAGGTAGCGCGCGAGCTTCGTCTGATGCTCGATCACCAACGCCTCGGTTCGCCTTTGCGCGACCGCCGTTCGATCCACTACAACGCACGCTTCCAAATTGCTCGTCCCCGTAATCACGAGGTCTCCTTCACCCGCAGAACGCCTCAAGCCGCCGGATCGTGACCACATCGACGTTCAGCCCCCGATCTCCGAAAATGCGCGCATGCGCGAGGCGGTCTCGCCGAGGCGGAGGTGATGGCGCGCCGGCTTGATCAGCATGCCGGAGCGCAGGAGATCCGCAAGCTCCTCGGTCGTTGCGCCCGAGCGTAACGGCGTTCGCAGATCGAGCGCGTGATCGCCAAAGAGACACAGACGCAACCGGCCGTCCGCCGTCAGCCTGACGCGATTGCAGCGGTCGCAATAGTCGTGGGAGAGTGGTGAGATCACTCCGACGGCTCCGCGCGCCCCCGGATACGCGAAATATCGCGCGGGACCGTTGCCGCCGGGCCCCAAGACGGGCGAAAGCTCGCCGTCTCGCGAGATCCGCTCGAGGATCTCATCCGAGGAGATGTAAGCATCGCGCTGCAGCTCGACGTTCTCGTGGACCGGCATTACCTCGATGAAGCGCACGAATATCGGACGGTCGCGCGTCAGCGCGGCAAAGTCACCGAGCTCGTCGTCGTTTCGCCCGCGCATGACCACGCAGTTCAACTTTAGCGGCGTCATGCCCACCGCAATCGCCGCGTCGAGACCGCGCAGAACGAGATCGAGCCCCGGGCGGCGGGCAATCGCTTCGAACCGGTCCGCACGCAGCGTATCGAGCGAAAGATTCACGCGTCTCAAGCCCGCAGCGGCAAGCTGCGGGATCTGCTCCGTAAGGAGTAGTCCGTTCGTCGAGAGCGCGATATCCTCGATGCCGGGAATTGCGGCAATCGCCCTTACCAAACGGTCAAGATCGCGCCGGAGCAGCGGCTCTCCGCCGGTCAAGCGAACGCTTCGGACGCCCGCCGCAGCGGCTGCCCGCACGATCTCGGTAATCTCCTCGTAACTTAAAATCTCCGCGCGCCGTAGCCACGGAAGGCCCGATTCCGGCATACAATAGACGCAGCGCAAATTACACTTGTCGGTTACGGAGATCCGCAGGTAGGTAATCGGCCGGCTGAAACCGTCGACGAGCGTACTCATTTAGTCACCGGTGAAGATCTCGTCCGATAACTCCGGATTGAGTTTGTAGTCGTCGATCGTGGACTTGAGGTCGGCAACGTACCCGGGCTCCGCAACGTGCCCCGTCTGTGACTCGACGACGAGGTTTCCGTCGACCCGACCGTACCGGTTGGTCATCTCGGCAAAGCCGCCGTTTTCGTAACTCCACCGCATCGAGGTGACCGTTGCGGTTTGGTCGTCGGCGGTTGCATCGATCCGCGCCACGTTACCGTGCTTACGGGGCAACAGTCGAAACGCCGTCGCGGTGCCGTCGTCCGAGACGACCGTGACCTCGTAAAGCTCGCGCCACCGCGAAGGCGGCTCGATGCGTGCGAAAAGCTTATCGAACTGCGCGCCGATCATAGGAACGCCGCTGGTAAAAACGACCTTGGTTTTGTCGGGCTGCTTGAAATAGTAGGTTCCGACGAGATCCGCCGACACGAACGGAAAGGATCGCATCGCCACCGAGGCATGGAGCGTCGCAGTAAACGCGCGTAGATGCGGATTGAGCGCGGCCATCCGGTCGAGCAACGCACTCGTCGGCACTGCGGAGCTCGATCTCCCAGCGCATAGGAAGAGGGTTAACAGGAAGGCGGAGGCGAGGAGGCGGTTCATACTCTACTCTCTAGCGCTTTTTGCGTAAGGACGGCTGAACGGCGCGAGTGCCCCGGTAATCTCGGCGCGCGCCACCTCGCTTCTTTCCACGCGCGACCGGCTCTGTAATGCCTCGATGGCGGCCGGAGAGCCAATTCGACCCAACGCCCAGGCCGCGTGGCCGCGAACCATGGGGTGCGGGTCATCTCGGAGGCTTTCGCTCAGCGCTCCTACCGTCGAGCGGTCGAGCGCGTTGCCCAAAGCAACCGCCGCGTTGCGCCGCAGCACGGCGGCACCCCGCCAGCCCATCGCCGTCTGCCGATAGCGCCGCTTGAAGGTACTGCTCCGCAAACGAAGGAGCTCGACCAGCGCCGGCCGGGCGCTCTCGGGATCGAGCGGCGCCCAGCTTGCGTCGCCCGTGCATCCTGCCTCGCGCGTCGGTGGGCAGACGAGCTGGCAGATATCGCACCCCCAGACCCATTGCCCGACGAAGGGGCGCATCTCGACCGGAATCGCATCGGTGCGCTGCGTGAGATCGGAGATGCATCGGTTCGCATCGATCGTGTAGTCGCCGCGCAAAGCCCGCGTGGGACAGGCTTCAACGCAACGCGCGCAGCTGCCGCAACTCTTCGCAACCGGTGCATCCGGTGCGAGCGCGAGCGTCGTGACGATCTCGCCGAGGAAGACGAACGATCCGAGACCCGGCGCGATCACGTTGGTATGCTTTCCCACCCATCCGAGGCCGGCACGCGCAGCCAGCGCGCGCTCCGCCAGCGGTCGCGTGTCGCAAGCAATGCCGGTCACCGGCTTCCCCGCGGCCTCGTCGATTCGTCGCGCGACCGCGTCGAGCAACCCGCGCAGTCGCCGGTGGTAATCGGCCGACCATGCGTAGTTCGAGACGACGCCACGCAAGGGACCGCCGGCGCCCGGCCGCGGCGTTGCATATGGAAGCGCGATGCAGATGACGCTTTGAGCGCCGGCGCGCAGCGCTTGCGGATCGCTCGCGCGCCGCGCGTAATCCGCATCGAAATCCCAACAGCCCAAATCGCCGCGCTCGAATGCCGCCTGCATTCTCCACCGGGACTCCTCGTCGGCACGCGCGCTCGTGACGCGCACGGCTCCGGCACCGAGTTCCAACGCGGTACGGATCGCCAGTTGCTTTATCGTATCACTCATAACGTCGCCAGCGGCCTGGGCTTCCCACGCTCGAAGGCTCTGCCTATCGCTTCGACGTCCTCCAGACCGAGCTGCAGTTCGCCGGCTGCCGCGTTCTCTTCGACGTGCCGAACCTGCGCGGCTTTGGGAATGGCGAAGACGTTGCGCTCCCGCGTGAGGAAGGCAAGCGCGACTTGCCGAGGCGTAGCGTCGTGCTTGCGTCCGACCTCTTCGAGTACCCGGCGGCCCGCGCTTGCGCGCAGAAAGTTCTCGCGACCGAATGGCGTGTACGCGACGATCGCGATCTCGCGCGCGAGGGCCGCCGGAATGAGCTCGTGCTCGATTCCTCGCTCGCCTAAGTGAAACAACACCTGATTGCAGGCCAACGGGACGTTGCGCAGATAGGATGCGGCCTCGAGCATCCCCGCAGTGTCGAAGTTGCTGACGCCGACGAACCGCGTCTTCCCTTGTTCCACTAAGGCCTCGAGCGCCGCCATCGTCGTTTCCAGCGGATGCTCGCCGGGCCAGTGCAATAGGTAGAGATCCAGATAGTCGCAGCGCAGCCGCTCGAGGCTGCCTTCCGCGGCGCGTAGCGTACCCTCATAGCCGGCATTGCTCGGCAGAACCTTGCTCGTGATGAACAGCTTCTCGCGCGGAATGCCGCGAATTGCCTCTCCGAGAAGCTCCTCAACGGCGCCCGCGCCATACATCTCGGCGGTGTCGAGGTGCGTCATCCCTAGCTCCACGCCGCGCCGAACCGCGCGCTGCGCCTCCTTCTTTGCCGCGCCGCTCTGCGGCATATTCCAGGTTCCCTGACCGATCGCCGGAAGCTCGATGCCGGTCGCGCCCAGTGCTTTACGCCTCACTTAAAAAAACTCGAAGCTTTCGCGCCGCGCCGCATACGCGAGCAATCCGCCGCGAAGATGCACGAGGCGGCCGAATCCCGCCTCTCGCAGACGCCGCAGCGCCCAGAGGGATTTTACGCCGACACGGCAGGCCACGACGTAGCGAACGGCGCTGTCGAGCTCGCACATGCGCTCGTCGAGCTGCGATACCGGAATATGCAGCGCACCTTCGGGCGAACCGAGAATAGCTTCGTGCGGTTCGCGCACGTCCAGAAGCGTGGCATTGCGCAGCACCTCGTCCAACTGTTCTGCCTCGATCTCCGTGAAATCATCCGCAACCGCGGCCGTCTCATAGCGACTCTTTTCGATGGACGTGATAACCGCATTTGCGCCGCAGAGCGCACAGTCGGGATCCCGGTCGAATCGCAGCTCGCGTACCCGCGGCCCCAGGCTGTCTACGAGCAGCAACCGGCCCACCAACGGCCGGCCGATCTCCAAAATCACCTTCAGAGCCTCCCCCGCCTGCCAGGCTCCAACCAGCCCGGCGAGCGCGCCAAGCACGCCGCCCTCCGCACACGTCGGGGTGAGCTCGACCGGCGGCGGTTCCGGATAGAGGCAGCGGTAACACGGTCCGCCGGGAGCGCCGAGCACGCTGACTTGACCGTCGAAGCGAAAGATCGAAGCGTAGATGTCGACTCGTTGCTCGAAGAAGCACGCGTCGTTGATCAGGTAGCGCGTTGGGAAGCGGTCCGTGCAGTCGAGCACGACGTCGTATTGACGGACCAGCTCGCGCGCGTTTGCCTCGTCAAATCGAAACGGAAGATCCTGCACTGCAATCAGCGGATTGAGCGCGTGCAAACGCTCCGCGGCGACGGTAGCCTTGTTGCGACCGACGTCGGTGGTGGCGAAGATCGTCTGCCGCTGAAGGTTCGTCTCGTCCACCGTATCGTCGTCGACGATACCGATGCATCCGACCCCGGCAGCCGCCAAGTACTGCAGAGCTGGGGAGCCCAACCCGCCGGCTCCTACCACGAGGACGCGCGAACTGGTGAGGCGCTCCTGACCGCGCAATCCGATCTCGGGAATCAGCAAGTGCCGGCTGTAGCGCCGCAGCTCTCTAGCGTTCAAGTTAGGATCCCGCCGCGCGCTCCTGCGCCGGGTGCCGCTCGTCGAGCCACTGGAGCACCGTTGCGCGCGAGTGTTCGGCCGCGTACGTGTGATCGCTCTCGATCGTCGCGAACGCCTTCGGCTCCGGTGCCCGGTCGTAGAGCTCCTTGACGCTCCGCGGGCTGACCATTGCATCGCGGCTTGCGGCAACGTACAAGGCCGGACGCCCCGCCAGGCGCGGCAACAGCTCGTCGTAGCGCACTTCGACGCCCGCCACCAACTCCGGCAACGTTGCACCGACCACATACGACGACCGGAAGTCCGTAACGCCGACTTTGCGCAATACCTCTAACGAGGTGGGCCGCCCGAATCCGGTTGCGATTGCGATCGTGCCCAGAATATCGACGTCAAGCGCAGCCGCGAAGATCGCCGTCATGCCGCCCATGCTGTGCCCCATCGTGTAAATCGCGTCCTCCGACCGCTCGCGCGCAAAGGCGATCGTGCGACGCATCGCTTCGATGCAGTCGCCAACGTTTCGCAGCTCGCCGCCGCTCGAGCCGAGCTTATGACCGGGAAAGTCGAGGCTGTACACGCTAAAGCCGTGGCTGGCGAGAAACGAACAGAGAAAGTCTAGATTCTGCTTGCTCGACGAATAGCCGTGACCCGCAATCACGCAGACGCGCCGCGTGCGGCGCGGTTCGTACCAAAGAACCGCGAGCTCTTCGCCTTGCGCGCCGAGGTGAAAGAGCTCGACCTTACTCATAGGACTCGTTGGCTCTCCAGAGCGCGGTGCCGTCGGCATAGCGCTCCTTCTTCCAGATCGGGGCGCGCTGTTTCAATTCGTCGATAGCGTAACGGCACGCCTCAAACGCGGCACCGCGATGTCCGGCGGTCGCCCGTACCGCGACGGCAACGTCACCGACCGCGAGATCGCCGACCGCGTGCGCGATAAAAAGCCGAACGTCGCCGAAACGCTCGCGCGCCTCCGCTTCGATGCGCTCGAACTCCGCGCGCGCCATCGCTTCGTAAGCTTCATAGCGCAGGCCGACAACCGCTCTTGCATCCTGCCCAGTGTTGCGCACGATGCCCAGGAAGGTCACGCTTGCGCCTTCGATAGGACGCACGGCATCTTCGAGCGATCGTGGAT
>JBAPZS010000222.1:0-6127 GCA_049285355.1 Candidatus Cybelea sp.
CGCCCAAGCGTTCCGCTGCGCGTCATGTGGCCCTCCCTGAAATACTACGGGCTGTAAGCACGTGCCCGGGAAGGAATTTCCATCAGTTTTAGCATGAGCAAGGCGCCAATGGAAAACGTCCACGCGCAGCGCTCCGCCGGTTGGTCCGTACTCTGTTACGTCGGCCTATTGATCGTCGTTGCGTTTCTCAACAACACGCTACCGCAAGCCGATATGAAGGCCTCAGACGTCGCTATCGCGCTCGATGCGCGCCGCTTCTCGCTTCTGTGGGGCGCCTGGCTAATGTTTCCGGCCGACGCCTTCTTTCTCTGGTTCCTGGTAGGCTTGCGCGGCTATCTGATCGCCGCGCCGGGACGCCAAGAAGGGCTGCCGACGTTTGCGATGCTCTCCGGAATCTTGATGGTCGGCACGTCGTTATGGGCCGCGATGCTCGAAACTGCGGCTCTCTACGCTCAGCCCGAGGCATTCTCCGATAACGGGCTTGGCGGCATCTACGATGGGTTTGTCTTCGTGAAGGACGGCCTCGGCTTTGCGCCGGTTGCGATCTTTCTCTTTGCCGCGGCGCACAGCATGCGCCGTCATCACTCCGCGCCGCAATGGCTTGCGACGCTCGGCTACGTCGCAGCCGGAGGCGCCGTGCTCGCGACGCTTTCAATCTTCATTCCGTACGGTCCGATGGTGCCCGGCGGTGCCGCACCGCAAATCTTCGGCGCCCTGCCGGCCGGCATCTGGCTCATCGCGACCGGCATCATGCTGGTTCAGAGCAAAGAGGGATCGGCATCGGCCAGCACGTCGGCCGCATCGTAGTTAGCACTGTTGACTCGCCGCGAAACCTCGCGCACCACCATGAGCGCGGCGTCGAGCGGCAGTAGAATCGATCCCGCGGCTTCCGGCGTTAGCGGTTCGGGATCGAGCCACAGATTCAGGCGATCCGCCGCGAGGATGACCGGCATTCGGTCGTGTACCGCGGCCACCAGAGCGTTTGGGCGGCAGGTCACCACGTCGCAGCATGGCAGATCCTCGCCGGGCTCCCAGAGGCCCGCGAAGGCAAACGGCTCACCCGAACGTAGCGTGTAATAGTAGGGCCGGCGCTCGCGCCACTCGTAAAAGCCGTCGGCGAACTCGATGCATCGCCGGTGAAGTGGGCCGCGCCGCGATGCGATGGATTCGGCGCGAATGTTGATGCGTCCGCGCACTCCCCAGCGCAGCTCCTCGACCCGGTCGCGGCCGTCGTTGCGCACGCCAAGCACGTCCTGCGCCGGTGCGATATTGTAACGCGGGAGCCGCGTTTCGCTGAACTCCGGGTAGCGAAACTGCGGAAAAGCGGCGGGCAGCGCCTGGGGCTTTGCCAGCGTGAATCTACCGCACATATCGAATCTCCGAGCCTCCGTTTCGCAAAACAGCCGCGATGTGACATAATGGGGCGGTGTTAAGACATGTATTTTCTATCTTGGCAGCCGCCGCATTGGCGTGCGCGCCGCTCGAGAGCCTCGCGCAGAGCGGTCCTCGGCCCTCCGTCGCCGTGTTGAACTTCTCGGCCCAGGGACTCAGCTCGGACTGGTACGGCTCCTTCCAGCCCGGCGTTGCGCTCAGCGATCTGGTCACGGACCAGTTGGTCAACGACGGACGCTTCAACGTCATCGATCGCACGCACCTGAGCTCGACGCTGGCCCAGCACCAGCTCCCGGAGAACGGTGAGATGGATCCGCAAAGCGCCGCCCAAGCCGGACATCTCGTCGGCGCACGCTACCTGGTTACCGGAAACGTGTTGGAGTTCGATCAAACCGGGGCGAGCGGCGCGAGCGCCGGAAGCTTCCTGCCCGGCCCAGTCGCGAATGCCGCGGGCGGCGTCTCCACCCATCGCGTGACGATCAAAGTCGCGGTGCGCGTCATAGATGCCAAGACCGGACAGATCGTTCAAAGTTTCTCCGATGAAGAGACGCGGTCGGGCACGTCTTGGAATGCGAGCGGATTCTCGGGCTACGCTGCCGGCTCGTACGGCAACGAGCAGTTCGTCAACAGCGATATGGGACATCTCATTGACGACGAGGCTGCGAAGATCGCCAAATCGATCGATGCGAGCCGCTTCAACTCGGGCCCGGCCGCGGCGGTCTTGACCGGTCACATTGCCGCAATCGATGGAAGCAACGTGATCATCGACCTCGGTGCCGGCGCAGGCGTTGCAGTCGGTCAGACGTTCGACATCGTAAAGACGAAGTCGCTCATCGATCCCACGACGCACCAGGTTCTCCACGTCAGCGAGAACGTCGGGCGCCTTCAGATCGACAGCGTGAGTTCGAACGCGTCCGTCGGGCACGTCATCTCGGGCAAAGCCGCGGTTCGCTTAACCGTCACGTCCCAGCCGAACCCATGACCTGAACCGGACCGGTAGCGCGCGCGACGACCCGCTCGACCTTCACGACGCGTGTTGCGGTCCAGCGATCGTGTAACAGGATCCGTCGCCAGATCAAGCTCAGTGGAACGATCAGCCACCAAAGCAAGAAGACGATGACGTAGCGGAAGATCGTTCGAGCGACACTCGGCTTGCGAAAATCGGTCGTCACCACGCGAAGCCCGGCGATCATCATTCCGAAAGTCTGTCCGGCGAAGATGACCAGCAACGCCAAATAGACGGGAAACCAGAACGTGAACCCCAATCCGTTGATGAAGCGTTCGACCCCCGTGCCCAAGGTCGTGACTGAGAGCGGAAGCTCCCGGTCGCCGACTCGCATCGCAACACCTCGGTCGGAGATGGTGAATGGCCCAATCGTCTCCTCGGGAGCCGGGCGTGCCTGTGCCGGGCGCGTTACGCCCGCCAAACGCGCTTCGCTCGCGTGCACGGCGTTCGGCGCCACGTTACCGCCGAACGACGTGATAATGGCTACCACGACCACGGCATCGATGCTCCAAGCGGCAAAGCGGCGCCACCAGCCGGCGCAATCGCGCGTGGTAACCTCAGCTTCGCCGGGAAGCAGTAGCGCGGGCGGCGATTCGCTGCGCTCCAGCACGAACCAGGCTTGCGCATCCATATAAGCCTGCGACGCTATGAACCGCCGCATCGACGCGATTCGTTTGGTCGCGTACGGTTCGCTGCTCAACCATTCGCCCCATCGCAGCACCGAGTCGGAGGCGATCTCGGCGTTCTGATCGGCGAAGACCTCATAGTCGACGCGCCGGCCGAACTCGTGAAAGGCCGATACGCCGAGTGCCCGGATGGCCGCATCGAGCGAGCCGCAGCAGAGCAGACCGATTCGGTCGCAGGTGAGCGCGCAGCGTCGCAGCCATGCGCCAAAAATCAGCGAGACGACCGGATTCTCGTTGCCGTTGACCGAGAGCAGCGAATGAAAGCGAGTGTGGCCGGCCGCGATGTGTCCCAGCTCGCGTCCGATGACGAAGGTGAGTTCGTCGTCGGCGAACAGCTCCACCCAGTGACTCGAGAGCACGAGCGCGTAGGGTACGCCGAATCCCAGGGCGACCGCGGGTACGTAGTTGTCTTCGCGAACAAAGATCATCGGCATTGGAATCTCGAGCGCCGCACAGGCTTGCTGTACGATCGAAAAGACGCGCGGATACTGTGTGCGATGGATCCGGACGCTCGATCCTAAGAGCCGCCCCCGGGCCAGCGTCACGTACACCATCGCCACCACGATGAAGAGTGCCACCTGCGAGACGCCGATGGACTCGTGAAGCACGTATCCGATCAGCAGGGCTGCGGGAAACGCGCAGAGCCCGGTCAGCCAGAAAGCGAGCCGTTCCGACGGCTCCCGCAGCGAACCAGGCCCGGTAAGCAACGGCTGCACGGCAACCCTGTCTGACGGTGCGAGGCTCCATTCCTCCGGGCCGGACGAGGCGCCCCGTACGATTAGGCCGGGAAGAGCGAGGCTATCTCCCGGCCCGATATGGCGCCCGTGACCGCGCGGAGGTCGCCGGCGCGCAACGCCTCCGCCGTTTCGATCAACGAAGTCATCGCACTCCGATAGAGCGCGCCGCCGACGCTAACGCGCCGAACGCCGGCTGCATCGAGTTCCGCCAGCGGAACCGGTTCGTCCGGCCCGATCAAAACGTTGACCGGTTTTGGCGCAACTGCGCGAACCACTGCGCGGATCGCGTCCATGTCCGGTAGACCCGGCGCGTAGAGTACGTCGGCGCCCGCTTCCGCAAAGGCGGTCAGCCGCGCGACCGTATCGTCCAGATCCGTTCGTCCGTGGAGATAGTTATCGGTGCGGCCCGTCAGCATGATGCGGCCTCGCGCCGCCTTTGCAGCCCCCCGAATGCGCGTTACGGCTGCGTCGAAATCCCAGAGCGGATGCGCCGGGTCGGCGGTCGTGTCCTCGATGCCCAGCCCTCCCAAGCCGGCGGCAATTGCCGCCTCCACCGTCGCGACGCAATCTTGTGGCGCGGCACCGAACCCGTCTTCGAGATCGCCGTTGACGGGCAATCCGCTTGCGCGCGACAAGAGCACCGCATGCGCGATCGCCTCGTCACGCGTGATCGCGTGCCTTCCGTCTTGACGCCCCAGCGAGAAGGCCAGGCCGAGCGACGTGCTGCCCAGCGCTTCAAATCCTACGCGCGCCAGCAAGGCCGCGGAGGCTGCGTCCCAGGCATTGGGCATGACGAACGCGCGGCCACGTTCGTGTAAGGCGCGAAAGCGCTCGTAAGCTACGGAGGCTATGGTGCGCTCCATTCTGGTGTGCGTTCCCGCCGAGCCTCCGAGAGCGCCTTGCGCACCGCCGCCGCGTCGAGGTCCTTCGCGTAGGCCGGCGTCCCCGGCTGTTGGCGCCATGAGTCGTCGAGGCTGCCCGCATCGATCGGATCGAACCCAAGCTCGTCAACGAGCCGCAGGACCGTTGCCTTGGCGGCCGCATCGTCACCGGCGACCGGCAGCGCAAGTCTGCCCGGAGTCCCCGCCGGCAGTCCGCGTTCGAGCAGATGCCGCGCGTAAATGTTGTTGAAGACCTTAACCACCGGATGTCCGAGTTGCCTTTGCACCCACACGCTCTCGGGCATGCCGTTTTCGATATCGTCTATCCGTCCGTCATACTGCTGCGGGTAGTAGTTGCCGGTATCGATGACGACCACGCTCGCGGGCACGTCCGCGAATAGATTCGGCGGCAGCTTTGCAATTTGGCGTTCGGGAATCGCCACGACGACCACGTCACCGTCGTGCGCTGCCTCCTCCACTGTGACGGCCTTCGCACCGGTCTCTGCGGCTAGGTGGCCCAACGACTGCGGACCCCGAGAGTTCGCTACCAATACGTCGTAGCCGAGCGCACGGAAGCGTCGGGTTAACGTACCCCCGATGTTACCTGCCCCGATGATTCCGATCTTCACTTCCGCTCCTTCATCCGGCGTTCGTACAAACTAGAGCGGCGGTAATACCGCCGCGGTTGCACCCGAGGCGCCGAAAAGGATTGCCCGGCCCGCTTGCCGGGAATACCCACGGGGGAGGTGCTCGTAATGACTCGACTTTTCACGCTCGTCCTCTTCGTCGCTGCCCAACTGCCGATTCATGCCGTGGCCGCAACCTGCGCCGGAGCCGACCCCGCCATTACGTCGGTAAAAGTGCAGAACGTGAGCACCAGCGGCTCGATCAACCAGTACCATATCCTGGGCACCGTCACGAATCTCGGGAGTATGAAGCAGCCCGGCAACGTCTTGCAATCGGTCGATATCTTCCGTGACGGCCAGCACATGGACACTCGCGGCATCCCTCCGCTCGCTCCCGGTCAAACGTACTCCTTTACGTATATTTGGACGCGCGCTAGCGACGCCGGCCAGGGCTCGACCAAGATGCTGTTCAAGATGCGTTTCACCCAGCCGTCGCCGCCCGGAAACGAAGACTGCAACGCGAACAACGACAGCTTTACTCTAACGTTCTAGCGCCGGCACGGCGCGCGCTGCGCGTCGGCATCGACGTCGGCGGAACGTTTACCGACCTCGTGGCCGCCGAGTCGTGGAGCGGACGACTCGTCACGCGCAAAGTGGCGAGCACGCCGCGCGAGCCGCAGCGGGCGGTCGTCGAAGCGCTCACGACGATCTTGGCCGAGTACGACGAGCGGCCGGCGATCGAGCTGCTCGCGCACTCGACGACCATCGCCACCAACGCGCTTCTCGGTCAGATGAACCT
>JBAPZS010000223.1:0-3650 GCA_049285355.1 Candidatus Cybelea sp.
TGATGCTTGAGCGCAAAGCCGTTGCAGAAGCGCGCGCCGAGGCGCGCCGTCCGTGTCGCCTTTTCGCACGAGTCGGCGATGCGGCTTAGATCGTACACCGGGTTATGACCCGCGATGAGCCAGCCATGCTTACGCGCCGGCCCAATACCGTTTTGGAAGAGCCACTCCAGTTTGACGAGTTTGAGGCGCGGCCCGGGCTGCGTGTCGAGCTGGTCGCAGATGTCGCCAAGGCGCTTGTACCCCTCTGGGTCGGTCACCGAAAGGTCGTCACGATGGAAGACTACGCGCTCTTTGCATCGCCGGTTTTCAAAAAACAGCGCAACGCCAAACGTGAGTTGGTGCTTCACCGTTTCCGCGTCGAAGACGAGCACCGTTCCGTCGAGCGATGGAGGTGGGCCCCCATCGCGTTTACGCCGCTGACGCTTCCATCCGACCGGCTCCCCATACGCGCGCGTGAAGATATGCGAACAGATTGAATCGGGCTCGATGGCGGGCACAATGGGGTCGTAGATGGGAACGTCTGCCATCAGTCGCCGCTCGTCCGAGGCGGGTCCATTTCGTCGGCCTGCTCTTCGAGGAGATCACAGGTCCCGCGGATGATTTGGGCCTTTCCTCTCGCGGTTAATGGATTCTCCTCACCCGTTGCGACCACAACCAGGACGAGCGAGATCGCCTTCTTACTGCGCTTGCGTGGCGTCTTCTCAAGCATACTTCATCCGAAGGCGCTCGCGCACGGTGAGGCGGCGATGCCGGTTTGCCGAAACGTAGACAACCCACGGCCCGTTCTGCTGTCCGGCGATATGCTGTAGCTGCATCGGAGTCTGACCGCGCCGCTGCGCATCGTGGTCTGCGCAGAGAATGCGACGGTGGTCCGGTACGAGGACGAGCGGATCGTACTCGCCGCACTCCGCGCACCGCGCATTAGGCGGAAGCAATACCGCGCGACGTACGCGCTCGTCGTCGAGCCATTGCCGCATCGCTGCCCGACGATCTGCGTAACGCGTGGCCGCAATCATGCGACGTTCCCCGGCGCGTCGCTGCGCCGCTTGTAGAAGCCCGGCCCGAAGTCGATCTCGTCGGCATGCTCGCCGATCACGTTGAGATCGGTGACGAAGGGAAACCGTTGCTGGCGATCTAGGTCGAACACCGAACGGCCGTCAAACTCCCGAAGATCGCGTTTCCCGCCAGCCGCGTCCTCGTAAGCGTTCCAGTACTTGCCTTCCAAACTGCTGTCGCTTGGGTCCAGCGTAACGGGTGTCGTCTTGCCGTCGGGTAGAAGATGCTGCCAAATGTCACCGATACCGCTCGCGCCTTGGGCCGCGCGTCGCTTCGCCCAGCCTTTCTTAGCCGCCTCGCTGCGTCTCTGCTTCGCAGCGTCCTTGTGCGCTGTACGCGTGGCTGCCTCGCGTGCAATCGCGTTGCGCGCCTTCGTGAGCTGGCCCTTCGCAGCGCGAATCTGACCGCTGAGTCTATTGAGGGCGCGCGTCTTCGCGCCTTTCTTGCCGGGCGTGCGCGGGCGCGAGCGGTCGAGCTTGTCGCGGTGCGCTTCGAGGGTCGCAAGCAGGTCGAGCGCGTGACGGTGGCGCGTATGGGGCGACGGTTTACGCGCGGTCATGCGATGCCCCGTGCTCAGTCACACAAAATGGTGCGAGGACGTGGACGGCGGCCGCCGAATCAAAGTTGTTAGGAAAACTGATTCCGCGACCGGCGTTCCCGCGCCGGTCTTTCTTTTTCATCTACATAACACCGCTGTCCGGTGGCGGCATCCGCCACGCTGCGTAACACATGCCGCCGAAGATGAGAGCGACGATCCAACCTTCCGTTGCGGTGAGGGGTTCGGGCTCCGCGGCGTCGCCATCGGCTAAATAGTCGAGCTCGCGCGCGATGGATCGCACGGAAAAATCCGAGCAACGCGCACGCCGTGCGATCTCGCGGAAGCTCAGTGATTCGTCTTGCAGTAACCGATGCACCAACTCGCGATCAACAGAGCCACGCACTAGTGCTCGCCGTCCTGGTCGCAGCCGAAGGCTTGCAGCAAGACCGGCTCGATGAGCTTTGAAGGCCCGACGCCGACCTCGCGCGCCTCATCGCGGATGCGCCGCCACACGCCGAGGGGGAGCGCGACGAGCATCGCCACGCGGCCGTCGGCCGGTTCGGGGGTCCTGGTTGTCTTGCCCATTGGCACATCATAGCAAGGGCCACCCGCCGGATTAGGGGTCTTTCGCGGCCGGATGATGAAGCTTGGACTATGGGCTCAGACGTGGTGACGAAGGACCGACTCCTCGCGAGGCTAGCGGCGTCTGAGCGGCCCATTACCCCTCGCAAACTGGAGCGCTGGTACAAGGCCGGCCACATGGATCGGCCCGAGCGCCAGCACCTTCCCGGGGTCCGCGGGTCGGTAAGCGTGTTCCCCGCTCGGGCCTTCGAGCAGGCCGCGGCTCTCTACGACGGGGCCCACCCCGCGAATCCAGACGCGATCGGCGACCGCCGTCTCGACGAGCGCGCCTTCCTTCTATGGTGGAGCGGGAAGCCGATCGTCCACGACCTCCGCCAGCTGCTGTTGCGACTCGCGCGTGGGATGCTCGATGCCGTTGAGCGCATGCGGGCGTACCAACCGACGCAGATCGTCGGCCCGGACTTCCGAGACGGTGAGGATCCAGCGTTCGACACCGCCGACGCGTACTTTCAGGAACATCCGCCAGAGGGCCTCAAGGGAAAGCTCTTCAAGGCAATATTCGCGAACCTCGCGCGCAAGGGTGTGGACCTTCAATCGGTTATGATCGCAATGTTCACCGCGGCGTTGGGCGGGATGATGACTTTTGAAGGTTCACACGACAAGGGCGAACCCTCACTCGCAGTCCTCGTGCTAAAAGCATTCGGTTTCAGCCAGTTCCCGTCGGACACCCCGCCCGAAGACCAAGTAATGGGAATAACCCGAACCGTAAGCTTCTTCGCCAATCGCGCGCAAGTGATGGTGTTTACGCAGACATTGAGTGATGAAGAGCTTGATATCGCGCGCAAATGCGCTCGCGCGATGTTCGAAGGGTTACCGGAGATCTTCGAAATGCAAGCTATTTGCTTTGGCAAACGGGCCACGGCGAGAATCCTCCGCGCCTTTTCCAGTATGGCGACCACGCACTTCAAGGCCACCGCCATTATTGCGATGGCGTGGTTACTTCGCAGGGAAGGTACGGCACATGCGCTTCGCCTTGTCAGCCAAATAGAGGAGGCGCTACCGAAAGCCAAAGCGATGTCCAAGCTTGCGAAGGCGTTTCCTCAATACCGCAAAGAGCTTTTGACCAAGAATGCCGACCAGCTCGCGGCGCTCCCCGAAGAGACCAAACAGCAAATGCTGGCGATTCTCAAGCCCGCGATGTCCTAATCACACAAAGGTGCCCCCGGCCCGCGTCAACGAGCCGGGAGCGTCGCATCAGGAGGATTGATCTCCCAATGCAAGATCAGAAGTTTACGCTTCCCTATCCCGATCTGCAAGTGCGAGCCGGCATACTGGTCGCCGACGGCTACGGCATCAGCCTGCGCGTGCTCTACGGCAAGCTACGCGTGGAGGACGGGATCGGCCCGCACCGCCGCAGCCTCGCACTCGACCGCACGGGCTCCGGCCTCGAACGCCTCGTGCTGCTCGGCAAGAG
>JBAPZS010000224.1:0-9404 GCA_049285355.1 Candidatus Cybelea sp.
GTCGTGCGCTCGTACGTTCGGGCGATTGCGCGCGGCGACCGCGCTGCGGCCGGCACGTTCCTCATGCATGGAAGTCCGAGCGAGACGTTTATCAGCTCGGATTCGCAGATCAAATCGATTCGCTCGACGGCGCTGGGGAGCTCCGGCTATACGGTCAAAGTCGACGTACGCAACGCAAGCGGCGAGTTCTACGGGACCTTTACGTTAGAGCCGGGAGCGTCGGGCTTGCAGATAAGCGATCACTCCTGGACCGCACCCTAGCGCCGTAGCTCCGTCACGCTATTCCTCGTCGGGCCACTCCGCTAGCCGTCCGATCGCTGCGCTCTTGAGCACGCGCAGCCCCAGCATCGCGCACTTCATGCGCGTGGGGCTGATTCCGATGCCGACGTTTTCCAAAACGACGTCTTTGGGGAGCTTGGCAACGTCGGAAAGTTTCATCCCTTTGATTCGCTCGGTCAGCATCGAGGCCGAGGCTTGGCTGATCGCGCAGCCCTTGCCGGAGAAGCGCACGTCGCTGATCGTGCCATCGTCGAGCTTGAGCTGCATGCGAATCTGATCGCCGCACAGCGGATTGAGATCTTCGGCCTGGACGTCGGGATGCTCGAGAGCTCCGAAGTTACGCGGACTACGGTAGTGATCGAGGATGTAATCGCGGTAGAAGTCGTCCATTAGCAGGGTGCTAGACGCGGAAGACGCGAGCCGCGTTTTCGAGGCCTTCGCAGAGCGCATCGACGTCCGCTTCGGAGTTGTAGATGTAGAAGGAGGCGCGCGCCGTAGCGGCCCACCCGTACTTCTCCATTAGCGGCATCGTGCAGTGGTGACCGGCGCGAATGCAAACGCCTTCAAGGTCGAGGATCGAGGCGAGATCGTGCGGATGGATATCGGCGAAGTTGAAGGAGATGACGCCGGAGCTTCGCGCGGGATCGCGCGGGCCGTAGATCTCGAGGCCGCGCGGTTCGAATCCCGCCAGGCGCTCAAGCGCGTAACCGGTCAGCGCCCGCTCGTGTTCGCGCACCCACTCCATGCCGATCGCGCCGAGATACTCGACGGCGACGCCGAAGGCGATGGCGTCGGCAATGTTGCTCGTCCCGGCCTCAAACCTGCGCGGCGGGTCATTGAAAGTGGTGTGCGCGTATTCGACCTTTCGAATCATGTCGCCGCCGGCGAGAAACGGCGGCATCGCCTCCAATATCTCGCGCTTTCCGTAGAGTACGCCGATTCCGGTCGGCCCGAGCATCTTGTGTCCGCTGAACGCATAAAAATCGGCGTCGAGCGCTTTGACGTCGAGCGGGAGGTGCGCCGCACCCTGCGCTCCGTCGACTAGTACGATCGCGCCGGCCGCGTGCGCGCGCGGGATGATCGTTTCGAGCGGTGCGATCGTTCCAAGCGTGTTGCTCACGTGCGCGAGAGCGACGAGCTTGCAGCCGTCGAGCAGCGCGTCGAGATCGTCCAAGATGTGGAAGCCGCGTTCGTCGACCGGAATGAAGCGCAGCTGTGCACCGGTTCGCTCCGCCAGCAGTTGCCACGGCACGAGATCCGAGTGATGCTCGAGCTCCGTCAGCAAGATCGCATCGCCTGGACCGATGTGACGATCGCCCCAGGAATAGGCGACCAGATTGATTGCTTCGGTCGTGTTGCGAACCCACACGATCTCGGGCGTCGCGGCACCGATAAAGCGCGCCAGTTTAACCCGCGCCAGCTCGAACTCTTCGGTCGCGCGCGCGGCAATCTCGTAAACGCCTCGGTGAATGTTTGCGTTGTACTGCTCGTAATAGTCGACGAGCGCCTGGATGACCGCGCGCGGTTTCTGCGACGTCGCCGCCGAGTCGAGATAGACCAGCCGCTTCCCGCGCGACGTCGGCCGCGCCAGAATCGGAAAATCGGCGATTATCCGTTCGAGCTTGCGGGCGTCCGCCAAAACGACGCTGCTCACGAAAGCTTGCCTGCGAGTGCGGCGCGGATCTCGTCGCGCAGTCGTACGGTCGGAAAGCGCTCGATCGCCGGCTCGAAGAATCCGAGCGCAATCATCCGTTCGGCGGCCGTACGTTCCAAGCCGCGGCTCTCCATGTAGAAGATCTGGTCGGCATCCATCGCCCCGACGGTCGCGCCGTGATATGCCTTAACGTCGTTGGCGCCGATCTCGAGCGCCGGTACCGAATCGATGTGTGCCGTCGGCGAAAGGAGCAGCGCATCGTCGCGCAGGCGCGCGTCGCTGCCTTGCGCATGCGGTGCGATGCGGATATTGCCTAGAAAGCGTGCCTGTCCGCGATCGCGGGCCGCGGATTTCACCAGCGTCTCCGAGGTTGCGTCGCCGGCCCGATGCTCGACGGTGCTGATGACGTCCACGTGCTGCGACCCGCAGGGGAAGAAGATTGCGGTGATCCCAGCGGCGATCCCGGGCTCTTCGATCTCGACGGCAAGGTCGCCGGCGGTGAGGCCGGCGCCGAGCTCTGCATCTGCCCAAGCGACTCGCGCGTCCCGTCCGGGTCGCGCCGCTCGGCTCCAGACGACGCGCGCATCGTCATCGGCTTGCTGTACGGCCGCGTACGAAATCTCGGCATGCTCTTCGGTGACGATCTCGGTCGCACCGCAGAGAAAGGAGCCCGAACCACCGACGATGCGCTCCACGATCGTGACCCGAGCCCCGCGCTCGGCTAAGACGATGCTCGACGGAAAGACCGCGGTCCCGGCGGGTGCGGCGTAGCGAAGAACGAGCGGTTCGTCGCATGCGTGATCGGCTCGAACGTGCACGAAGAATCCGACGCGTGCGAAGGCCGCGGTGAGCGAACCAAACTTCGTGGCGTGGATCCCGGTCTTCCCGAGCGCGCGCGCCAGAAGATCGGGACACTCGCGCGCGGCGGCAGCGAGATTGTAGACGGCGATCGCGGAATCGGGATTCTCAAAACTCGCGATCGCGCCGCTCAGCTCGATGGCGCCGCCATCCGGCGTCAGCGTTTCGAAGTCTATGCGCCAAAAGCGACCCGGCCTCTCGCGACCACTGCGCATCGAGGCGAATCGTTCGAGCGCTCGCGTCCGCTGCTCGCGCGTAAAGGGTCCTTCCGGGACGGTTGCAAGCCACTCGAAGAGCGGCGCGATGCGTGGCTCGTCCGCGAGCGGGGTTGCGCTAGGCAACGGCGCCTGTGCTGAGCGGAGTCGAAGCGCCTGTGCTGAGCAAAGTCGAAGCATCCTCCCGGAGCCGGTCGTAGCCATCGCGCTCGATAATGTCCGCGAGGTCGGGTCCGCCCGTCTTTACAATTCGCCCGTCGATCATCACGTGCACGACATCGGGGACGACGTACTTCAGAATTCTTGGATAGTGCGTGATGATCAATAACCCGCAGTTGCGCCCTTCGTCGCTCGCTCGCAATTCGGCGATCGAGTTGCCGACGTCCTTGAGCGCGTCGATGTCCAGACCGGAGTCCGTCTCGTCGAGAACCGCATACTTCGGCGCGAGCACGGCTAGCTGCAGCATCTCGAGGCGTTTCTTTTCGCCGCCCGAGAAGCCGTCGTTGAGGTAACGCCCCATGAACGACGGATCCATGCCGAGCTGCTCCATCTTTTCCAGCAGCAAAGCGCGGAACTTCGCGGGCGGCAGATCGCCGGGGCGTTCGGCTTGGCGCGCCGCATGCAGAAAGTTGGCGACCTTAACCCCCGGGATCGCCGCCGGATACTGAAACGAAAGGAAGAGGCCCGCGCGGGCCCGCTTGTCCGGCGAAAGCGAAAGGAGCTCCTCGCCGTCGATCTTGACGCTTCCGGTTACCTCGTACTGAGGATGGCCGGTAAGCGAGAAGGCAAGCGTTGACTTCCCGCTGCCGTTGGGTCCCATCAAGGCCGCGACCCGGCCCGACTCCACCGTGAGGTCGATTCCCTTGAGAATCTCGTTGCCGGCGACGCTGCACCGAAGGTTCGTGATGCGAAGGCCTTTATCGGACATGGAAATTATCGTAGCCGAGGCTCTCTTAGAAAGTCAAGGAGAAACTTTACTATCTGTCAACCTTCATGCTAGGATAGCGCTAAAGATGCACTCGGACCGGTTCTTTCAGACGACTCGGGGGAAGATCGTAAGCGAGCTGCGCCGGCGCGGTTCGGCCTCGGCGGCCGACCTCGCGCAGCTCTTCGGCCTGTCGCCCAACGCGGTTCGCCAGCAGTTGACCGTCCTCGAGCGCGACGGGCTAGTGGCGGAGACCTCGGTTCGGAGAGGACCAACCAAGCCCACGTACGAGTTCTCGCTGACGCCGCAAGCCGATCAGCTCTTCCCGCAGGCGTACGACAAGATGCTCGATGCGGTGCTCCGCGAGGTGCACCAGCAGTTCGGCGCGCAGGCCGTCGAGCGTATCTTCGATGGCCTCTCACGGCGAGCGGTGGCGCGTGCGCGCTTGCACGTTACGTCGAAAGACCCCGAGGAACGGGTCGCGCAGCTGACCGAGATGCTGCGCAAAAGCGGCGTCGTGGCGGAGTACAGCTTGATCGATGGCGGATTTGCTCTCCACGAGCACAACTGTCCGTACTCGAATACCGCCAAAGAGCATCCCGAAGTCTGCAGCGTCATTCACAACGTCATCGACGAGACGATCGGCGGGACGCACGCGCAGACGGAGTCGCTGGCCTTCGGTGGAAAAGAGTGCCGTTTCGAAATGCACCCTAAGGAGATGGTCGGTTCGTGAACTTTCCAAAGTTTCAACGTTTGGTCGAAGAGCGTAGCGGTTTCCGGACGATGGAGAACCCTACCGCCAGCGGCGAGTACTTTAGCGACTCCTGCGGAGATATGTACAACTTCTTCTTGAGGGTCGGCCCGGGCGCAGTGATCGACGATATCTCGTACTTTACGACCGGCTGCGGCTTCGGGACGGCCACGTGCAGCCTGGTCGTCGAGTTGGCGAAGGGAAAGACCGTCGACGAAGCCGCCGCGATCACGTCCGCCGAGATCGAGGCGCAGCTCGATGGCTATCCTGAGAAGAAGAAGGATTATCCCGAACGCGCCCTCGAGGCGCTAGAGGTTGCTATCGCCGACTATCGCGCGAAAGTCTCCTCGGGTAGCGTTCCCGATTACGCAGCCTTGCCGCGCGCCGAAGCTCCGCCGCCGCAAGCGCCAACGCCATCGCCCAGCCCGAACGGCGACGGCAAGACCCTCATCAAACTGCACTAGTCCTTCGACGGAGCCTGTGCTGAGCGAAGTCGAAGCGCTCAGGATGACAGGGGAACTTCCCCCCTCACCTCATAGCGCGACGTCTTCGCTTTAGAGTCGAATATCGATTCGAAGAGCGTTAGCGAATCGGCGCGTAATGCAATCGGCGCAAACTCGATTATCGGCAACGGACACTGCGGCTCTTTGACTCGCGCGATCGTCACGTGCGCGACCGGATCGTCAACGAAGGTGAAGCCCAGCGCCGCGTACCTCTCATGCACGCGTCTTGCCAGCGCGCGAAAGGGTGCGCCTTGCTCGCGCGCGCCGACATAGACGACGCGCGGTCTGCGCTCGTGAGGAAAGGCCCCGAGCTTGTCGAGCGTCAGCTCCAAAACGACATTCCCACCAGCGGCGCCTTCGAGCGCGGCGATGACCGCATCGTATTGCGATTGGGCGACGTTTCCTAAGAACGCGAGCGTAACGTGCAGCTTATCCGCCGCCTCGTATCGGGCGGGAAAACCGGTCCGCTGCAGTCGTCCGCCGGCGGCAGCGCAGGCGGCGCGCGTTAAATCGTCGAGTCGGATGCCGGCAAAGAGCCGCCGACTCTTATCGCGATCAGCCACACAAATACGGGTTCGATCTGCGCTCGATACCGATCGTCGTGAAGGGGCCGTGTCCGGGGATCACCGTCGTGGCGTCGCCGAAGTCCATCAGCTTACGCTGAATCGAGTCGACGATATCCTCCGTCGAGGTCCCGCCGATATCCCACCGGCCGATCGAGCCGGCAAACAGCGTATCGCCCGTCAGCAGCGTCGTCTCCGATTCGTCGTGGATCGCCAAGGAGACGCTTCCCGGCGTGTGCCCGGGCGTGTGAAGGACTTCTACGCTCGATCTACCGATCCGCAGCACATCGCCGTCCCGCAGGTCGCCATCGAGCGCGACGATAGCCGGCGGGTCAAGGAGGCCCAGCAAGCGCGCTTGCAGCGCAAGCGCTCGGTAGAGCGGCAGATCCTCGGGGTGAAGCAGCGCGCTCGCGGCAGTGAGCTCGCGCAATCGTCCGACGTCTCGGATGTGGTCGATATGCGCGTGCGTATGCACGAGCAGTTTTGCGCGCCAGTTACGTTGTTGCAAATGCGAGACGACCTCGTCAACCCCGTCGCCGCCGTCCACAACGATTGTTTCGCCGCTCTCTTCGTCGGCCACGAGCGTGCAGTTGCAGGCCAGCGGGCCTACCGGAAACGTCTCCAAGCGCAACATTAGTCCACCGCAATCCCGAAGTCGTGAAAGCCGCCGTTAAAGTATCCCAGGGGCGAGCCGGCACGCGAGTTGCACGACACGACGTGCCCGATCAAAATCGAGTGCGAGCCAAAGTGATGCTCCTGTGCGAGCTCGCAGTCGAAGTGCGC
Organism: Candidatus Cybelea sp.; assembly: GCA_049285355.1. Lineage (GTDB taxonomy): Bacteria > Vulcanimicrobiota > Vulcanimicrobiia > Vulcanimicrobiales > Vulcanimicrobiaceae > Cybelea. The sequence continues at coordinate 6,532 of JBAPZS010000224.1, forward strand.
GATCGAGTCGTCGAGCACCGGCGCACCGGTCGTGTCGGTCGCGTAGCCGATCGCTGTAAACTGCCGCTCGCGTACCTTTCCCGAAAAGTGCTCGGCGATAGCCCGCTGCTCGCCGGCCAGCACGTTTACGCAGAAGATGCGTGAGGTCGCGATGAATAGGTAGCTGCGAGCCTCCCGGTTGATGCAGACGAGCAGCGAAGGCGGCTCGAGCGAGAGGCTGGCAAAGCTGTTGACGGTGATGCCCCGCGGCTCGCCGTCCCTCAGACTGGTGACCACGGTGACGCCGGTCGGCACGTGGCGCATCGCGCGCAGGAAGGCCGCCGAGCTCGTCATTGCCGGCGCGCGCCGATCGCGAGCCCGCTACCGAGCGAAAGAATCGTCGCGTCGAGCTCCGCTCGGCGCGCAAACGTATCGCGGAAGTCGCTTGACGCGTCCAGCGCGCGATCGAAGATGACGAGTCCGGAGAGCTTGAGCATGGGAACTACCAGATCGAGATACCGGCCGTACTCGCGCTCGTTGTAGGCTATAAAGGCGATGTCCAGGTTACGGTGCGGAAAGTTTTCCAGCAACTCGAGCGCCGGAGTACTGAAGACTTCGATGTAATCGTCCTCGCCGGCACGTTGAAAGTACGAACGCGCGACGTCCGCGTGCCGCATATCCGATTCGATCGTCCAGATGCGTCCCATTCGCGGCTGAGCGAGCGCCATCCAGAGCGTTGCGTAACCGTAGGCAGTACCGACCTCGAGGATTCGGCTGGCCTGCATCGCGGTGACGAGCGTTGAGAGAAGCCGCCCCGTCTCACGCGAAACAACCGGTACCTCATCGTTGCGGCCATGCTGCTCGAGTTCGAGCAGCAGCGGGTGCGGTTGGGCGTGCAGGGCGTCGAGATCGTGCTCGGACGAACTCACTGCGGGCCTCTCGCCGCGTGTTCGGCCGCTTTGACGACGTTGCGAAGAAGTGCAACGTTGGTTACCGGGCCGACGCCGCCGGGAACCGGTGTGATCGCGCCGGCTACGTTGACGGCACTCTCAAAATCTACGTCGCCTTTGAGCACGCCGTCGACGAGCGTCGTGCCGACGTCGATGACCGTCGCGCCCGGCATCAGATCCTCGCCCCCAATCAAGCGGGGAACGCCCGCGGCAACGACGACGACCTCCGCAAGTCTCACGTACGGCTGAAGAACGGACGACTCTTTATGGAGGACGGTAACCGTTGCATCTTGTGCCAGCATCAGCATCGCCACCGGCGCGCCGACAACGATCGACCGTCCGATTATAGCGGCGCGCCGCCCGCGAAGCGGCCAGTGCGGGCTGCGTTCGAGCAGCAGCATCACCGCGGCCGGCGTCGCCGGCACGTACTCGGTTCCGCTCCCGAACGCTAGATGACCTTGGTTCGTCGGATGCGCGCCGTCGACGTCTTTGTGCGCCGGAATTGCATCGGCAATCGCGCGAATGGGCAGGTGCTGCGGCAGCGGCTGCTGCAGCATGACGCCGTGCGTCGTCGGATCGTCCCCAAGCTCCTCCAGCATCGAGCGAACGTCGCTAACCGATGCGTCCGGGGAAAGATGTCTTACGACGACGCCGATGCCGGCGCGGTCTCCCGTACGAGCCAAATTGCGCACGTAAGCGAGGCTCGATTCGTTCTCTCCGACAAAAACGATCGCAAGCTTTGGATGGATCCCGGCTTCGTGCAACGCGTTCGTGCGGGCAACGAGTTCCGTACGCAGCTCCGCAGCAAGACTGCGGCCGTCAAGAATCCTTGCAGGCACCTAGCGTCCTATACCGGAGGTACGGTGCGAAATAGCGTTGCTTGCGCGGACCCCGGCATGTTCGGGGACGCCCGCTTGTTCGCATAACTGTCGGTGCGGAACACTCGTCGCCGTTTCGTCTGTGCAAGCAGCGGTTCCCTGGTTAGAACAGGCAACGCGTAACGCGTGCCGGAAGTCCGCGGCCTGCTAGTGCAACGCTACATCCTCTGGCTGGCGGTCGGGCTGGCGCTGGCCGTCCTCATTTTCGTGGCGGAACCATACTTCATCGCGCCGCGAGCGACGGTGGGTGGTCCGAGCGCGCTGGCGGGACAAGCCGCTCCGGTTTTCGATCTGCGCGACGATAGTGGTCGAACGGTCTCGCTCGATCGATATCGAGGATTCATCGTCGTAATGAACCTATGGGCTTCGTGGTGCCCGCCGTGCCGCGCCGAGATGCCCGATCTCCAGCGATTAGCCGATGCCGACGGGCGGTCGGGCATCGCCGTCGTCGGTGTCAACGAGGGCGAGTCGCCGCAGCGCGCGCGCGTATTCGCGCAATCGCTAGGCATCCGGTTTCCGATCTGGATCGACGCAGCCCAACGGTATGGACGAATCTTCGGCGCGCTCGGGCTCCCAACCACCGTTATCGTGGATCGCCGCGGCATCATGATCCGCGGTTTCGATGGCGCGTTAACGCTGGATCAGATGCGCGCGGCAGTAGCGGCGGCGCGCGGCCGTTGAAACGGTTACTGGCGGCGAGCTTAGCCGTAGCCGGCGCCGTCTTGGTCGAGCTCGCGCTGCCCGGTCGCGAGATCTATCACAGCGGATGGTATAACGTTCTGCTGGCAGCGCTGGCGGTCGTCGTCGTCGCGGGTGGACGCAAGGTGATGAAAACGCCGGATCTACGCGCGCGCTTAGGGATTCTCGCCCTTGTCCTCGGCACGGTTGCGCTCGGTATTGCCGGGGTTGCAAACGGGCTTTTCGCGCCGGACGATCGCGAGGTCGTCGGAGCGCCCGGCGAGCGGGTTCGCGTTGACGAGCTCGGCACGCTCTCGTTTCCGCTTGCAAGCGAAGATCGTGACGCGCCGCTGCTCGTATCGCTCGAGCGTCCGCTGCACGCTCCCAT